>JBEBHM010000164.1:0-13127 GCA_040080875.1 Pirellula sp. | reverse complement strand
GTGCCGCCTGCGGTACGTTTCGCTGGAAGGAATGTTCGATCAACGTGCTGGACACTCCAGGTCACGTTGATTTTACAGCCGAAGTCGAGCGATGCTTGCGAGTGCTCGATGGTGCAGTGGTCGTCTTTAGCGCACGCGAGGGAGTGGAGGCTCAGAGTGAAACAGTCTGGCGCCAGGCCAACAAGTACGGAGTCCCACGGATCGTCTTTATCAACAAACTGGATCGCGAGGGAGCAGATTTTTATCGAGTGCTCGAAGAAATCGGCCCCCGCCTCAACGCAGATCCCGTCGCGATTCAAATACCGGTCGGACAGGGCCCAAGCCACACGCGAGAGCCCTTTCAAGGAATCATCGATTTGATCGATCTCAAGTTTTTGAAATTTAGCGCGGAGGATCAAGGCCGCACGGTCGTTGTCGAAGACATCCCCAAGGAATTGATCGAAGATGCGATGGGTTGGAGAAACGAGATGCTAGAAAAGCTCTATGTGCATAACGCCGAAATGATGGAATTGGCGATGGAGGAAAAACCTATTCCAAATGACCTCGTTCGACGTGCACTGCGGGACGCTTGTATCGAACTCAAACTTCAGCCGGTGCTGTGTGGTTCGGCACTGCACGGCGCTGGAGTCCAACCGCTTCTCGACGGTGTGGCTTCGTACCTGCCGTGCCCATTAGACCGTCCGCCTGTCATGGGTGTTGATCCTAAGAAGCGAGACAAGACTCTCCAGCGCAAGCCCGATCCAAAGGAACCCTTTTGCGCTCTGGTTTTCAAGATTCTGCCAGCCAAAACCGGCGATATGTTTTGGATTCGAGTTTATTCAGGCAAGCTCGATTCGAATTCGAGAGTCTACAACCCCAATCGGGACAAGAAAGAAAACATAGCGCAGCTTTGGCAAATCCATGCGACCAAACGCGAACGCCAGGGGCAAATCGACACGCTGGAGTGCGGCGATATCGCGTGTACCATTGGACCGAGGGATTCTATCACGGGGGACACGTTGTGTGACACCCGCGACATGATCGAACTGCCGTCGATACAATTCGCTCAGTCCGTCATCTCTATGGCCATCGAGCCTGAAAACACCGCAGAACGCAAGAAGCTGGCCGAAGTGCTCGATATGTTGCGGCGACAGGATCCGACCTTTCACGCCTCCGAAAACTCTGAATCAGGTCAAACACTTATTTCTGGGATGGGCGAGTTGCACTTGGAGGTCATCAAGAATCGACTGGTTCGCGATTTCCATCTGAATGTCAAGTTCTACAAACCACGTGTCAGCTATCGTGAGACGATCGCAAAGGGTGTCGATGTCGTCGGTCAGTGCAATCGCCAAGTGGGATCTCAACAGATGTTCGCTCGGTTGCACGTTCGATTCGAACCTATGGACGATCTGGCTGCGAAAGTGATCGTGCTAGATCGAACACCGATCGAGAAGATGCTGCCCGACAATTTGCGTCAGGTCGCACTTGACGAACTAAAGAACCGTTCCGAGGGTGGCGGATTGATCGGCTCCTTTCCATTGACCGGCATTCGCATCAGCATCCTGGGAGCGGAGGTTGCAGAGGTCGGCTCAGACGATGTTGCGTTTAGAATCGCCGCCAATGATGCGTTCGACGAAGGATTAAAAGTCGGCGGCCCGGCATTGCTGGAGCCCCTCATGAAGATGGAAATTACCACACCCGCAGACTACTTAGGCGAAATTGTCGGAGACTTGCAGCAACGCCGTGGGATCATCGAACGTACCGAAGCGAGAGGGGCGATTACAAGCGTCACCGCGCTGGCTCCACTGAAAGAGCTGTTCGGCTATTCGAGCGCCATTCGATCGCTAAGTCAGGGACGAGCGGGATGCTCCATGGAACCACACGGCTATCAGCTTGCACCCAAAGAAGATGCGGAAGGTTTTGCGCTCTGATGTTTATTTCACTCGATGGAATTGACGGGGCGGGCAAATCCACACAAATCGACATGCTCAAACAATTCTTGGAAACCGGCGGCGCTCGGGTCGCCTGTTTTCGCGACCCCGGTTCTACCAAGCTTGGCGAAGCCATCCGCGAGATATTGCTCCATCGAGAAGATATCCCGTTGGCCATGACGTCGGAAATGCTGCTTTACATGGCGGCACGTGCACAACTTGTCGCCGACCAGATTCGCCCATCGCTGGCCGAGGGTATGACCGTTATCTGCGATCGCTTTTTGCTCTCCAACGTAGTTTACCAAGGGGTCGCAGGTGGCTTGGACGTGGATGAATTGTGGGCTGTTGGCAGGTCCGCAACCGGTGGGCTGTTTCCGGATGTCACGATCGTTCTAGATATCTCACCTGAGCTCGCAGCCAATCGTATCCAACGCGGACATGATCGCTTGGAAAAACGAGGAATCGATTACTATCGCAAAGTGCGTCACGGGTTCTTGGAACAAGTTGCGAAGGCGAGCGCACGCTCGTTCGTGGTCGACGCGTCGCGCAGCGCGGACGTCGTCCACGCCGAGATCCTGTCCCTAATTGCACCGGCATAGCGAAGCACAACGACCGACAGCACCACGAAAGCAACCAAAATAACCATTCGGCAACGCAAGCCTGTGGTGTTGCGTCCAAATCGTAAAGGTTCGGCATGATTCCCTGATTTTCCGCTGCTTTTTATTGAAACGGTACCGGACACCTTTTCCTTTTCAAGTAATGATCTCATGCAACACTTGACCTCCAATGTCGGTGAGTTTGCGCAGCCGTCCGGCATGCAACCACGTTAATCGCCCCTCGTCCAGTCCCATTAAATAGAGCAGCGTGGCGTGTATGTCTCGGATGTGGATGCCCTCGCCGATAGACCGCAGACTGAATTCGTCCGTTTGGCCAGCCGTCGATCCGCCCTTCACTCCGCCGCCTGCCATCCACATGCACAAGGCATAGCCATTGTGGTCGCGGCCCGGTCTCTCTCCCAATTTGCCGTTCAGAATTGGCGATCTTCCCATCTCGGAAGACCAGACCACAAGCGTTTCATCCAGCAGACCGCGCTGCTTGAGATCGGTTAGCAACCCAGCCACTGGCCAGTCGACTTCGCGGCAATGTTTGATCATGCCGCTCTTGACGTCGCCATGATCATCCCAGCTATGGGTACCGATCTGGACTCCATGGACCAACAGCGTGTGACGAACACCACGTTCCACCATGCGCCGGGCCAGTAGACACTGTCGACCAAAATCGGCGGTGTGCGGATTATCCAATCCATACAGCCTCTTGGTCTGTTCCGTTTCCCCTTCGATATCCACCAGCTCTGGCGCCGCCGTTTGCAACCGAAAGGCCATTTCATAAGCCGAGATTCGGGCCTCCAGTTCGCTGTTTCGGCTCTCTTGCAATTCGCGGTGGTTGAGCCAAGCGATCGCATCGAATTCCAATCGCTGTTGTTCAACCGTCACGCCGTGGGGTCGAGCAAGATCAATGATCGGCGTCCCGCTGGGGCGCAGCAAAATTCCTTGATGTGCGGCGGGCAGATAGCCATTGCCCCAAACGGCTGCGCCGTTTGTCGGCGCTCCTCGCGGATCTTGGATCACGATATAGCCGGGCAGATTTTCGTTTTCGCTGCCAAGCCCATACTGAATCCACGCACCTACCGATGGACTGCCAGGAAATGGACTGCCCGTGTTGACATGAAGAGTAGCCGGACCATGGTTCTGGTTGTCCACTTCGATGCCATGAATAAACGCCAAGTCGTCGACGTGCTGGGCCAAATTGGGAAACAGCTCCGACAGGTAACGCTCCGATTGTCCATAACGCTGAAAGCGAAAGGGACTTCCGACGCAAACATGAGGAAAGGTCAATTTGCCTTGCAGTTCGCCGGGCGCCACGTGAGGAACCTGAGGAATGCGTTGGCCGTGCAATGCATTCAGGACCGGTTTGTATTCAAACGAATCCATCTGGCTCACGCCACCGGCCATGAACAAAAAGATGCAGTTCTTGGCTCTACGTCGCGGAAGGATCGCATTGATATTCCCCAACGAAGAATTGGCTCTCAGATTTTCGCGAGCCATCATCTGGCACATGGCTAATGCCCCAAAGCCGTTCATCGCACCGGCCAGCAACGCGCGACGCGATAGCCCAAGTGTGTGCGGCCAGGGTGTGTGCGAAATGGGAAACGATCGATTCATTCTGTCATGGCCTGTCATTTCAAATAGGCAAACTCACTTGAGTTTAGCAAAACGCGGCACAATCCAGCCAGTCGTTCATTGGGTTCGCTGGCTTCCATCAAGAGCCGCATTCGCTCGACCTCGTCTGAAACTGGTTCACGACCAAGGGCGATTCTAAAAGCCAGTTGCACTTGATCGGACTCCGATTCGCCTGCGTCTTGTTGAAGCCTCAGGGCAAAATGGCGAGCCTCGTCGGAGGCGAAGGTCCCGTTGTACATAGCCAACGCTTGGAGTGGAGTCACCGAATTCCGCCGCATGTCGCGGGAGGCATCGCATACGGTAGCATCAAACGATTGCATCAAGGGCATGCTCAAGGATCGTTGCTGGTAAATGTAGATGCTGCGCTTGCGACCTTCGGGACCATCTTGTGTGGACCACTTGCTCTCGTTCCACTTGACTGTCTCATCAACACCATCGGGGAGGGGCGGAAAAATGGGCAATCCAAATTGTTCTGTGTTCAATCGACCGCTCACAGCCAACACGCTATCGCGAAGCACCTCTGCTTCCAAGCGGCGTGGCGCAAATCGCCAAAGCAAAGTGTTGTCCGGGTCAACGGCCAATGCGTCATCTTTTGCAAGGCTCGATTGCCGCCAGGTCGCCGAGTTGAGGATCAAGCGATGAATGGCCTTCATACTCCATTTTGAATCCATGAAACGACTTGCCAACCAGTCGAGCAACTCGGGATGTGATGGCCCGCCGCTCAGTTTCCCAAAATCGCTCGGAGTGGCCAGAATTCCACGTCCAAAGTGCCAACCCCAGAGTCGATTGACCATGACGCGAGCCGTCATCGGGTTATCGCGGCTTGCAATCCATCGCGCAAGCGCCAGTCGGCGACTGCGAGTTGGCCAACGTTTGAAAGGGTCGAGCGGTATGACAGCAGGATCTTGATTTCCAGTGATGCAACTGAGAAAACCGGGAAAGACTGCCACGCCCGGATTGTCCCACTCGCCTCGCAAAAGCACGTGCGTCTCGGGCACGCCCGGCTCATAGGGTGGACCGAAGGAATGACGCAGTGACATTGCCATCGGTTGAAGACGTGTCAAGTCTCGCTTGATCATGAGTACTCGAGACTTCATCGCCAACTGTTGCGATTTCTGTTCACTCGAAATCGTTCCCTTGGGATCGGCCTTCTTGGCCGCAGCCTCCATGCCATCTAACTCCGCCAATGCAGTTTGTACTTTTTCTAGTTCGGATTGTCGCTCCATAACGATTTTAGTTGCCCACTCTTTTTCGCCAGTGCGATAGAAGTCGGCTTTGACGGGACCACCGATCTGAAAACCATCTCCGGCTAGCGGCCTCGGAATCTGTATCGTCGCAAAGAAGGCTTTCATGCGATAAAAATCCACGATCGGAATGCCATCGTATTTGTGATCGTGGCATTGGGCACAGCCGACGGTCAATGCGAGGAATATCGAACTAACCGATGCCGTCATTTCGCTCAGCAACTCATGGCGCGATGCATCACCACGCGGTTCAGTAAAGGGTGCCAATCGCAAGAAAGTAACAGCGACGGATTGCTCCGGTTTGGGTTCCGGCAATTCGCCAGCACCCATGATCTCCTGCATCTCGTCGCCAGCGATCTGTTCAATGATGAATCGATCGTAGGGTTTATCTTGATTGAAGGCATCGATAACGTAGTCTCTGTAGCGCCATGCATGCGGCAAGTCGGGGTCACCCTCATAGCCTGCTGTATCCGCATACCGAGCCAAGTCCAGCCAAAACCTTGCCCAACGTTCGCCATATCGCGAATCGTCTAGAAGTCGATCGACTAGCTTTTCCCATGCCTTTGGATCTGCATCGCGGACAAACGCTTCGACCTCTCGCGGAGTTGGTGGCAGTCCGATCAAGTCCAGATACAGCCGTCGCACCAGCGTAGCGGCCGCCGCCTGGTCATTAAACGCAAGCCCCTTTTGCTCGAGCTTGTTTTGGACGAACGAATCGATCTCGTTGCGAGCTAAGTTGGATGCTCGGACCGATGGCGGCTCGGTCGCCGTCGGCCCAACGAACGGCCACTGCGTGGGAGGCTCCGCCCAAAGTTGGCCAGCAAGCAACACACTGGCACATGCCAAAAATGTGGCCCATGTCAAAAACGCGGCCCAACGGTTTTTCAGAATTGCGATCCGCATGGCCAAGTTATGGAGTGATGGAGTGCTGCAGTGATGGAGCAGCCCTAATTCTAACCCGAAGCATAACACGAATCCATGGAGAGCAGGAGATATAACATTTTGGTGGAATCGCACCCCCATGTCACAATCAAAACGGGCAAGGATCTATCCACTGCGTGCTCGCGATCTTTCATTTTCGCTGTTAAGATACGTTGCGCATCCAAACCGGGGCGACTTCAAGGAACCGTTCGTCAAGGAAGAAACCATACATGGGATCAAGATCCAAATAGAGTCTTGTAGGATAATTGTGGAAGGATAGCATAGGATGAGAGTTTTGTTTGTGTTTTTCCTGACCATACTCGGTCAGTCACTCTTATTGAATGCTGCAGACCCAATCCATGTTTTGGTTTGGGACGAACGTCAGCCACGTCAGAAAGATGCCTACGACAATTTCCTTGGCAATGAAATTGTTGTTCGTCTTAAGGCAACCACAGATGATTTGGAATTTCGGTCGGTTTCGCTTGATGATGCTGAGCAAGGACTCACGTCCGGTAATCTCGAATGGGCCGATGTCATCGTGTGGTGGGGACATGTACGGCAAGGCGAAATTAACGAAGAAACGTCGCAACGCATCTTGGACTACATCAAGCGCGGCGACCTGGATCTTATCGCACTGCATTCGGCGCATTGGGCCCGACCCTTTATGGCGGCCATGAATTGGCGCAGTATCGAGGACGGTCGCAAACATTTCGAAAAAATTGCACCTGGCGAAAAGTTAACGCTGGAGACCGTTGCTCCACCGCGACCGCAAACAGTACCAACGCACGGCAGTGTTTTTACACCTGCATACTTTTCTTACAAATCGAACAAGAATTCAATAACCGGAGTTGTTCATTTGCCTTGGTGCTGCTTCCCTGATTATCGACCTGATGGAAAGCCAAGTACGATTACGGTCAAGGCTCCTAACCACCCAATTGCCAAGGGCCTACCAGAGAAGTTCCAAGTTGGCCAAACTGAGATGTACAACGAACCGTTTCATGTTCCTGAGCCTGATGAATTGATTTTCGAAGAGACATGGGAATTGGGAGAACGATTTCGAAGCGGTATGGTTTGGCAAATTGGAAAAGGTAAAGTTTTCTATTTTCGACCTGGGCACGAACAGTATCCGGTTTTCAAACAAGCCGAGGTAATTCAGGTATTGGCCAACGCCTGCCGATGGTTGGGCAACGACAAAGCTGCCGGAGCAAGGCCATGAAGTCTAGAATCATCAGTACCCCGTTCCCGTCTTAGTACCGTTACGTGGTGATTTCTTTTGCATGCCATTCGGTTGCAAAGATTCCAAAAGGATTCACGGAAGTGATCATCTGGGTCGAGACGTCACAGATGCTTCAATCGGCACGTCGCAAAAGGTCAGCGCGGCGAGGCCGTTTTGGCCGTAGAGCAGGTTGTCGGGATTCCAATTGGCGCTATCGAGATAGGTCACGGTCTTCGACTCTGTTGGCCCCTTCAGCTTCAGCGTGATGCGGCTGCCGTTTGCTGAGCCTGCCACCACTTGCTTCGCTTCATCGTCGAGGTGGAATTGACTGACCAGCGAGTCTGACCAGTGAATGTGGTCGTCGAACTCTAGAGTCAGTTCGTCTCGCTGCGCTGACGTGAAGAAGGCTCGCTTCAGATTCGGCGGATTGAATTGCTCGACACGTCGGTTATAGAGATAGTACTGCATCATCGGATGCAGGAACCGAGCGAACTCGGCGTAACCGGCGGCGGGGAAGTGGCAGCCTCCAGGCGGCTTGACTCCGAGCGTTGAGATCACGCTCATGTTGGAGAACAGCTTCGGAAGCGTCCGTTGCACTTCGCGCAAGCGATTGTCCGAACCATTGATGCCCATCGAGCAAGACTTTGGCCAAATCTGGAACGCATAGTAGTGTTGGATATTTGGAAAATCCTCTTTCCAACTCGCGGCGAGGTCCACGAAGAGCTGGCGATAGGGCTCATAGCCATAACCGCCGGTCGGGCCGTCGGCACCTTGATCGTTCTCGCCTTGATGCCAGACGACGGCGCGAATGCCGTGCGTCAGCTTGGCTTGTTGAACTCGCCACAGTTGTCGACCGTAGATCGTGTTGACATCGGTCGGGTCGGCGTTGTTGCGTTGATGCTGGTCGATGCGTGTGCCCCCGACCGCTCCGTTGATGATGCAAATCGGGATTTTTTCGCTTTCGACCAAACGTCGGCCGAGTTCCATTCCCCAATAACCGATCTCCGACTTGCCTCCGGGACTGCGAGCTTCCGCATTGGCCCACAGTTTCAATCTTGAGCCGTTGGGATCGCCCGCCGTCGCGCCGAACGTGCGGACCCACTCGCTGGGTACAAGCGAGTTCTCTTTGCCGAAGTCGGTCGCGACGGCGTTCGACTGGCCGATGATGAGGTACGCATCGCCGCAGACGATGTTCTTCGCCGATTGCAGCACGGTCTCTTTGTCGCCGGCCTTCGAACCGAACTCGGTGCGGTACTTGATGAGCCCCAAGTTCAGCTTCACGGACAGCGAATACTTCTTGTCGGCAGTCAGCTTGGCCGTCTCGGTCGCAAAAAGTTGATCGTCGGCGAAGACTCGCAAGAAGACAGAATCAGCGTTGTCGGCGAGGCTTCCTACATAGACCAGCGAACCGAATTGCAGACCGTCTCGTCCTGCTGTGTCTCGGACGATGAATTGGTTATCTTCGGGCTGCTCGGTATCAGCGAGCGGTCGCGAAACCCAGACGTCCCTTGATGGGTGCGGTTCCTGCACGGCGATACTGATCGACTGGACGGCCTTCGCGCCGCCGTTGTCGATCGCGGCGGTCACTCGCATCACACCGTTGCCTTGAGCGCGCGTGAGGATCAGCTTGCCACCCTCAATTCGCTTGATGACTGCGACGTCATCGACGGTCCAATGGATGTTCACTTCGCCCGCGTCTTTCGCCTGCATCGCGGTGAGGTTTGTGATCTGCGGCACAACTTCGATCGTCTCTCGACCGTCCCACTTTGCCGGAGCCGCGAGCGTGAAGACTGGCTCGGGGATGTCGTCGCGGATTTCGATGGCGATGTCTTTGGACTTCACTTCATCGGCGTAGATCGCACGGACGGTCAACGTAACGGAGTCGCTCCGCGACTCCGACTTCGAGTTGCGGTGCAACTCGGCTACATATGGCACTCGTCCCGCGTTGAATGTGAACGCGAACCGGTCCGTCGCCACGATCGACTCGCGCCCGTCACGTTTCAAAATCCACAGCACCTTCTGAGCGCCGCCCGCCTTCGCAGTAATCGTCTCGCTCTGATTCTCTCCCACCACAAGCTGCGATGGCGAGACCGAAAAGTCATTCCCCGGCTGCACCAACGAACCGACCAACCTTTGATTCGGCTTCTGATTCTCGAACTGCAACTTCACCCATTCCGCCGAGCGGACGACCTTCGAGACTCGCACTTCGTCGAGATCTCCAACAAAGTCGTAGTTGTTGTACCATCCGCCGATAAAGAGCCGCGACGGCGTTCTGATGTTGAGCGGCCCGCCTTGCTTGATGTTGCTGCCATCGAGCACGCCATTTACATACAGCTTTGCTTCGCCTTCGCGATACGTGTGAATGACATGCGTCCAATCGCCAAGGGGGACTCGACTCGCCCCAACAACGTTGCCGCCGGAGAAGTAGCAATCCATTTGAATGTGCGGCGGACTGCGATATTTCATAACGACCTTGCCTTGCCCCTGCTCGTTGCCCCAAGCAATCAGAGTTGAGTTTGGCCGCTCCGGACGAAACCAAACTTCGGTGCTGTGAGATTTGGAGCCGATCGGATAGTTCGGAATCATGTCGCCGCAGAACACACCCTTGCGATCCGCAAAGTGCCGTGCCGCGCCGATCACTCCTCCAGTCGCCGTCGTGCCGGTGTCTGCGCTCGTCAGCGTGCCGGTGTCATCGCGCACCGGATCGTTCATGTGCCAGACGCTGAGATACCCGTTCGACTCATTGAACACCGCCTTGCCATTGGACTCGCTCGTCGCGTTGGCGTTGCCCCAATGCAGCTTGATCTCCTGTCGCGAGTTTCCCCTGATGGCGGGCACGCGCACCCAAACGCTTGCAACGCCTTTCGCCGCATCCCACTCTTCAATCTGAAACGCGAGCCGTTCGCCGCCACTCAACGAGAACCGCACGTCGTCTCCATGGGGCTTCGCTTGGGTGAAGTCAAAGAAGTCCCGATGCAACCGCACGAGTACCGGGAACTGTTCGACTTTCGCTTCGGCTTGCAGGTCCGCACCCTCCGGCGTCGTCAGCAACCACATCGAACCGGAGTGCTTCCAGTCTCGATACTCGGCTTTGTCCTTTGTTGTTGCCTTATCGGCATCCGGATCTGCCGACAGGGCTGAGTTCAAGCCGGCAAACATTACGAGCCACGCCACGAAGAGACACGATTTCATTATGCATTTCCCAAAAAAGCAGGCGCTTCATTCGTTCAAATAAATTCAATCAATAGCTGGTTCGCTGATTCTATATGAACGTGCGCAATTCTGCTCACAGGTAGCAGAAACCGTCAAGGTTTTCGAGGCGTTTTCGAAACGCTTGACGCGTTCCACTACGTCAGAATTGCGAGTCATTATTTAGTTCGAAATCAACCGTTACGCGCTACTACTAGCGCCTTGCGGCTCACTCAGCGCCCGACGCTGAAAACCGACTATTTTGATAAGTGACCAAATTCGAGATGGAGCGCCCGAAGCGACTCGCGGACAGTCATTAGGTCGCCGACCAGAACGAACATCCGGAACGGATACGCGCCCGGCGCGATCCCCTCTTGGTCGCGAACTCGAAAAACGCAGTTCCATTTGACCACCCTTTCTGCATTGAACCGGAAGCGTCCATAGGTCGGGGCTGTCGTATTCAACGCGGGCTGTGGCGGGGCGTAGATGCCCATCGCATGCGAGCCGGTCGGCATCGAGAAGACGATCGGTTGCTGAATTTCACCGGGACCGTCCGACAAAGGGTCCAGTTCTCCGCTCTTGGAATTGAACTGAAAGAACCGTTCAAATTCAGGTGGCATATAGCCGGTGAGCGCCTCAAAAGTCGCCTGATGGTGTCGTTCGCCGATCGGCACAGAAAAGACAACGTAATAAGCGATGACATGCGGTAGCCGGTGACCATGCCATCGGCAGTGAGCGATGCCCATTGCACGAAAGCCCCGAATGGGGCGATAGAACTTCGCGGCTGAGATGTTTCGCTCGAAGCACCGATGCGAACCTCGCTCACCGCCTTAGCGACCTACCGATCGACTTGGACTTTTTCGACGAATCAATGTTAAATCGTCCTAGACAAAGCACTTTCGTGCCCGCTTCTGACCAGGCTGAAACGACAGCCCTCCAGAAGCAGCCATTTCGCGCATGCGATCTGGCGAACCCGCTCCTCGACTTCTCCCAAAGTACTTCTTGAAATCCCATACCAAATCGCACCACATCCCCGCATCAATCCCTATTCGCTGAAAAATGGGGGCATAGTCGGCCGGTATGAACCCCTTCTTGTCAGATCGCTTCTGGCTGCCAGTCCACACCAACAATTTCAAATAGTCGTCTAAGCTGATGTCCAAGAACCCCTTGTCGCTCGCGCGCAATCCATCTTTACTCGCCATCGGGCCATGCGACTTGCGATCCAACGACAACGGCGCCAACCAAGCATCTCTCAACACACGCGGCCCCTTGCGTTGACGTGCCTTCTTGCGAATATCCCGCAATTGATCCGGCGTCGAGTTTCGCAACATCTTGGCCGCCTCATCAATAATTCGCTGCGCGCGAAAACGTCCTTCCCAAAAAGCGCCTGTACATTCATCTTGCCGATTCGCCATGCGGGCAATCGGTTCCGAGAGAGCTCGCATAAACCAAGAAATGTCCGACAATCGCTTGCGAACGACGGCAAGCCTGTCCTGGTCGTTAGCCAACTTATCAACATCGGCGGTAGTCGGATCCCCAAGCTGTTCATCGATTCGTTTCCCAGGGAAAATCTGCAGCCAACGCAATGCGACTTGCTTATCCGACCAAGTCTTTGCAACGTCCGGTCGATTGCGCAAAACCAAATGTAGATGATTGGACATGATTGCATATGTCAACACATCGATTGAAAATACCGATGCCAGCTTTTCGATTCGTTGCCGAATCCATTCTTTCCGGTACGAGTAATCTTTCCCGGATACGTCATCAACGCCGCTAAGGTACGCCCTGCGAACGCATCGCTGCACGGCATGAGAAATTGATATTTCTAATGGATTGTAGATTTCAGATCGCAACGGTCTCGGCATGATTGATTCTCCAAATTCTCCCCACTTCGTTGTTTTTCCCAATTCCCAAAAATTCTACCAAACCACGCCTCCCAATGCAAGGCGTGGGTGGCACGAACCAAGCGCCCAATGCAAGGCGTGGGTGGCACGAACCAAGCGGACCCGGAGACGAGCCTGATATGTATTGAGCAATCGGGGTTGGTTTGGACTTGAAGAAAGGATGGCGTTTCCTGGGCTCTCTTGGATAGGGCAAGCTTCTTTTTCCACTGATAGAAGGTTGGTACCGAACAACCGGCGGACTGGCAGAACTGTGCGACGGAAAGGGAGGAGGCTTCGAATTCGCGAAACCTCTTTGCCCAGAGTTGGAACTTGGCGTCGATGGAACGAGACATGGGTTGAGAATCCTTGCTTGGCTTGGGAATCGTTGGGCGAACACCAAAACCTACCCCACGAAATCACGCCCTGCCGGAACTAGTTCCTCCGGCCAGCGTACGCTTACGATTTATCCGCCTAATGATACTCATGAAGTAGGCCTATTGTTGGTTTCTTTGCCGACAGATTGC
>JBEBHM010000163.1:0-13134 GCA_040080875.1 Pirellula sp. | reverse complement strand
GCGTATGATGCGAGTGGCAAAGCAAAATGCCCGAAACTTTATCAGCTGAAACTTTATCAGCTCGGTAGATCGGTTTGTACAAATTAGCCGATACCCACAGGCCCGGGCGACTTTCATAGACAAGGTTCTCGATCACGAAGCCATCGCTGATTTTTTCAACTCTGCCCGTGATTTGCACGTTCAATTGCGAGGGAGGTGAAGGAAACTGGCCTAAGGAATCAACCAATCTCGCCAACTTTTCTTCGCGAAAAGTCTCCCACCCGGCTCTGGACTCGATTCCGGCCCACGCAGCTGAACTGACCTGATTCCAATGGCTGCGTTGGTCTCGAACAAAATCGGTTAACTGAGATTCGAGAGCAATCTTGTCGACCTCCCCCTCAGTCGACGATTCGATAGAAAGCAGTTCAGCAACTAGCGAATCGGGCTGCCGGGGCTGCCCATTGGCAAAAGCAACTTGTGCGATCAAAACGTGGATGAGGCAGCATACGAATAGCAGCCCAATCGAGCAAACGATACGATAGCCGACCATGCCCATTCCTCTTCGACAGAGCCCATCTCCCAAGGTCCATCACTACCATGTTTGGTTCTTCATCTAAATCAAGTGGCGAGCTAATATAGCAAAGCGACGAACGCATTGCAATTTTTGGGCGTACAATGAATTGGATTGTCGATGCGAACCGTTGATTCGAATCGGTCCATCACTTTGTATCTCAATGGAGGATGTCATGGGTTCTAAACTGACCACTCATTATTTAGGGATGGACTTGAGCTCCCCTGTGATCGTTGGTTCATGCCCTCTGACCATGGAGCCCGAAACCGTCCGGCAATTAGTGGTTGCGGGTGCCGGTGCCATTGTGCTCCCCTCGATGCTTCAGGAACAGATTACGTATGCAGTCATGAAATCGGAGGATCCGCTGGGAGCGATTGAACGAAGCGGTTATCAGCCGCAGCAAGACAAGTACAACCGCGGGACCGAAGAATACCTAAAGACGATTAGGAAGTTTAAGGATACGTTTCCCATCCCAATAATCGCCAGCATCAACGGGGCCTCGATGGGAGCATGGCTCGACTATGCAAAGGAGATCCAATCAAGTGGAGCGGATGCTCTGGAATTGAATTGGCAAACGGCGGTCGCCGGGCCCACCGAATCATCCGCAAACGTGGAATCGCGTCTGTGCGATTGCGTCTCGGTATTGAACACGCTGGTGACTATTCCCATCGCGGTTAAATTGAGTCAGCGATTCACAAATCTGGCTTCGGTCGTAGTCCAACTGAGAGACGCAGGGGCGAAGGGATTGGTCTTGTTCTCGCATTCTCCTCAATGGGATGTTGATATCGACCGAAGGCATTGGACCCTTCGTTGGGGACTATCACCGACAGATTCCGTGGGAACCATACTGGAGGGCCTTGTCCGCGCTCGGGCAGGTGTCGTCGACATGTCGATTGCGGCCAGCGGTGGAATACGAACCGGCGAGGACGCCATCAAGACCATGATTGCAGGCGCGGATGTGGTGATGTTAACATCGGAAATCTATCGTCAAGGTCCCGACGCGATTCGCGATGTCGTCGCTGGTCTGTCGCAATTTCTCAACTCAAGTCGCTATGATTCGCTGCAGGCTTTTCAAGCGGCAATAGCAACGGATGGATCTCGCTATCCCCATGATCAACATTTGATGCGAATGGAACTACTCGATCCTCTCACTCGTTCAAAACTTTACTACGATCCAACACCCGTAGCAACGCATGGAAGTGGCGATTCCTTTGGTCATCGGATGGAATGACTTCTTCAACTCGATGTTAGCAGCCTCTCCCCACTGTCCAGCTTGCCTAACTATCCATGTCGCCTGACGCACTATCTCTTTCGTAGGGTTCTGCAAAGGCGCCAAAGGCCTTGAGACCGCCGTCGACGCTTAGGTCGGTCGCTGTGATGAAGGAGGCTGCGTTGCTGGACAACCATAGAACGGCGTGGGCAATTTCATAAGGTTTGCCAATCCTCCCCATCGGGTGCCGATTGGCCAATTTCGCCGCGCCTCCCTGGGCCTCAAGCGATGCTCGTACCAAGGGAGTGTCTATGGCTCCCGGCGAAATGCTGACCACGCGAATTCCCTCGCGAGCGTACTCGATCCCCCATTGCATCGCTTGCAGGATGTTCGCTGCTTTGATCGGGCCGTATACGGGCACGCCCCGGGCGGTTCGATGACCTTGGCCACTGGCTATGTTGATTACTACCCCACTCTGTTGCTGACGCATGACCCGGAGCGAATGCTTGGCCATGTACATGTAGCCGCTCAAGTTGACTGCGACCATGCGCTGATATTCTCCATCGTCGATTTCTTCGACCGGTTTGTAAGACGAGGGAGGCTGAATCGCTGCATTGTTGACCAGAACATCCAAACCACCGAACTCAGTCAAGGTCCACTCGACGACTTGTTGGCACTCGGACTCGTTGGAGACGTCAAGCTTTCGAAAGACGATTCCAGCAGGGAGACCGGACGCGGCCCGCTCGTCGATATCAGCACACACCACTTGGGCTCCCGAAGTTGCAAATCCCTCGCAAATGGCTCGCCCGATCCCGTTGCAGCCACCCGTTACCAAGACCACTCGCCCCGAGTGGTCGTATCGAACATTTCCAGTCGGGCGAATCTCATGCATGGTGATTCCAAAGTGTGAATGAAAATTGTCAGGAACCGATTCAGGACTTTATGGACAGTTTACCTTTAAGACGACTCGATAAGTGTTAATGAGGATAAGAATCGATGTGCAGGTGGCTTTCTTTATTTTTGTCGTCCATTTTTTGTCGCGAACGCCATGTGAATCCAAGTGAAACGCGATGAGTGAAGTGTTCCGCAATTATTTTCCATTAGGCGTAACGATTCGAAAGTAGTTCCTTAACTCTATTTCAGGCAGACTTTGGCGGTTTGCAAGCATCCCCGAGACGATTCGGAATTGGTTTTTCGAAAGACTGTAGATGAACGAGCTCCCGTCGGTTGGTGAGCTGCCTAGGAAAATAGTAATGACTTTTACGCCACCGCTGCGAGATAGTTCGAACGAGCCACTGCGACCGCGGAGGACAACATCCTTTTCGTCGACCCATTGAGTCGTGTTGGTCGTGCCATTAAATTCGACAATCATGCGTTCAACCAACTCGCCGTTCTTCCAAAATTGGTGCCGCCAACGACCTTGGAATGTTTGCATGTCTGCCGCGAGCTCCGGATCGTTCTCAAGTGTTGGAATGGCCGCCGTCTTCGTTCCCGTCTCGCGGATAGATTGCAATTGTCGCACCAATTCTGGATCGATTTTCCCAAGGTTCATTAGGCTATCAATGGAGCCTTGCAGCCGCTTCCTATCCAACGTCGAAAGTGGTTCGAAAGTTGTGGCTCGCAAATCCAGGTACCTGCGGATTTGTGCGGAGGACTCGTCATCGCGACCTGCCCTGGCGAGCACGGCTGCGTACTCTGGGAGCAAAGACACAATAGCCTGGTCACCCTGGATCGTTTTCATGGCTTCGATCAGGTCTGAATACGTGTCCGCAGAACGAATGGGATTACCATGACGTGCTTCGTTGACGAGTATCCTTACATTGCATAGCGCAAAAAATGTGGGATCGGAAGTTCCCAATTGCGTGCGGCACCGCGAGTACACTTTCTCGATCAATACATCGGCTTCATCGAACAGCTGATGCTGCATGAGCCAATTGGACATCCAGACGGTAAACTGGGCTTCACTTTGGCATGCATCCTGTTCCTTGGACGCGCCCTGAGCGTGCATCGCAGCGATCTCGCGCTGCCAGCCTTCGGCAAGCCGTCTCGCATCGGCTTCGGGCAAGAGCACCGACGCGCCGGCCGCAGTTGCGGCTCGTAATGCTTGTCGCTCACCGGCTTCGGCTCGCAACTTTTGGTCGAACGCAACCTTGGCAGCATAGCCCGTTGCGATCAATCCCAAAAACAACGACGTGAATACTACCGACAACGCAGATAGCAGTCCGCGATTACGGCGAGCAAACTTGCGAAACTGATAGATGCGGCTCGGCGGTGTCGCTTCGACAGGCTGGTCATGCAGATAGCGATCAAGATCGGCAGCAAAATGGCTGGCTGTGGGATACCTGCGAGTTCGATCCTTGTCGATCGCCTTCAGAACGATCCAGTCCAGGTCACCCCGAAGCGATTGGCTGAACCGAGACGCTTCGATCAATTGCTTGGTGGCCGCTTCGGTAACTTGCGGTGCCAGCGAGGAGACAAGCACCGACGGACGCGATGGCTCTTCCTCAACAATCATTCGTTGAATTTCGGCCCAGGCGGCGGACTTTAGTCGCATCGGATCAAGCGGCGTGCGTCCAGTGAGAACCTCGTACAACAGCACGCCCAACGAGTAAATATCGGAGCGTGTATCCACATCAACGCCGGATTGTTCGGCCTGCTCGGGACTCATGTAAAGAGGTGTGCCCAGGAGCTGCCGGAATTCCGTGAACAGCGTTTTGTCGGTCAACGATCCGTTGGTCGCCTTCGCAATTCCGAAGTCGATCACTTTGACCAGCGGCTTGTCATTGGCGACCGTGACGAGAACATTGCTCGGCTTGATGTCGCGATGAATGATTCCTTTCTGATGGGCATGCTCTATGGCGTGGCAGACGTCCTGAAACAGCCTCAGCCGATCGCGCAAGGAAAGTTTTCTCTGGTCGCAAAACTTGGTGATCGGCTCACCGCGAACGAGCTCCATCACAAAATAAGGTCGGCCGGATTCTGTGCTGCCACCGTCGATAACCCGAGCGATGTTGGGGTGATCCAAGACGGCGAGCGCTTGCCGTTCCGACTCGAACCTCGCGACAACCTGCTTGGTGTCCATTCCCGGCTTGAGAATCTTAAGCGCCAGCCGGCGTTGAATCGGGACGCTTTGTTGTGCCATGTAGACAATTCCAAAACCTCCCTCGCCGATCTGCTCTAGCAATTTGTAGGGCCCAATGACCGAACCGGGGCGTTCACCGTTGTTACTGTGAAGGCTTGTTTCTGTAAGCTCAGGAGGATTGAGCGTTGGCTCGTCGAGAAAATCGCCAGCCGCATCGTGAGCCTTGAGTAAGCTCTCAACATCCGCCCGCATCCTGCCGCCAGAACCACACAGTCGGAGCAGTTCCGCCTGACGTGCGTCGCCAACAAGGTCACAAACTTGTTCAAAGATCGCCTGCACGCTGAAGGTCATTCCCGATCCTTGGCTTCTGGAATAAGTCGACCCAATTCACGGGCCAGATAGCGATTGGCGAACTGAAACGGCACGATCAGCGATAGAGAACCCACCATTCCAACTCGCGAGGGAGTGTGCAAGTCGAATAGGTCGAGCAGAATCATAACGGTTACGGGCAAAGCAATTGCCGCACCCCAGTACAGCGAGTTTCGAAACAGCATTCGGTGGACTAGCTCTTTGTTCATTCGTCCGGCCTTTCTTCTTCATGGTCAGTTCTTTTGGTCGGGCCATCCGGGTAAAGTTCCCGGAACAGCCAAGCGCGGGCAAACTTCCAGTGACGATCGATCGTTCTGGGAGAGACCCCCAGCGATTCCGCCGCCTGATCGATACTTAAACCCGCGAAGAACCGCAGTCGAACAACTTCGGCGACTTTCGGTTCCTGCTGCTCTAAGCGACTAATGGCTTCATCGAGCGCCAAAATTTCTTCAGAATCTTCTGCGCTGGCCAAATCTAGTACGTTGAGCGGGATTCGCACCGCAGCTCCGCCCCTTTTCAAGCGATGTCGACTGCGGGCGTGATCGACCAGAATCCTCCGCATCGCTTCGGCCGCAGCTGCGTAGAAATGAGCCTGCCCAGCCCAGGGAGTCTCGCGCGGTCCCACTAGCCGGAGAAAGGCCTCGTGGACCAAAGCGGTCGCCTGGAGCGTGTGCCCCGGTCGCTCCTGCATCATCCGTTGCTGTGCCAGCGCCCGAAGTTGATCGTAGACGAGTGGTAATAGGTCGCCCGCCGCCGCTGGATCGCCGCTGGCGACTTGTCGTAAAACGCGAGCAACGTTGCTGGAGGATTCTTCATCGTTCGAGTGTTCATTGGGACCTTGCATGTCGATCATTCTAATCATCGACAACCCGCGAGGAAATAAACGACTTGCCTATGAAGCTAGAATCGCCACGACGCTAACTCATCGTTTTCGATTTGTTTGATGAGTGAATCGCAAAAATCCTTGTTGGTGTACCCAAGCTCAAGCCCATTGTTGCTGATTTGCAATCCAGTCGGCCCAAGTCGATGAGCAATGCAATGAAACAGCTCGACCGCATCGACACGGAGAATGCTCTCGCGGCTTTGGAGTTTTTTGCATCGAACATAGATGACGATTTAGCAAAGCCATTGATCCGCAAAATTGCAACCGCTCGATCCCGAGAAGCTTGTTTGTCTCTCGTCCGCATTGCGCTTGCACATTCGAGCGCCGAAATCCGAAAGCTCACTGCCGACTCGATTCGCAAGTATCCCATGTCCCACTACGTTCCAGAACTGCTTAATAAGCTGGTCGGGGAAACCCATGTTGAGAGTAGGCTTGTCATGCAACCCAACGGAAACGTCAGTTTGGAAGTACTTTTCCAAAACGAGCTTCAGGATCGCAAACAAGTCAGTCGTGCCCAGAAGCTCGTGAATGTGGTTTCTGTTTTTTCTTCGAGCCACAATACTACTTTGTTTAGCAATACGCAGGCGGATGTGTCGTATTGGTCCGAATTTTGGAAGGTTCCCAAAGCTGCGCCCGCTCATTTCGGGAAGGTAACGACCAAAAAAGAGATAATTGGATCAGGAAGTAGTTCGATGCAATCGAAGTATGTTCCTCAAGTAGTAGCAAAGGGAGTTGCGGAAAATTTGCTCGAACAAGGAAAGCAACAGGAACGTGCGGTTGACATGCAGAATCGCGACCTAAAGGAAAGAGTAAATCGGGTTTGTACACTTTTGCGCGCGACAACCTTTGCTAATCTCGACGACAGTCCCGAAGCTTGGTGGTCCTGGTGGAACGAACACAACGAAAGGTACCAAACGGATAAACCCACAGCTTACAGTTACAACGCTCAGAACGAAAAACTTGTTATCGCTTCACGGACCATGCGTTCGAATAGGCACGAAACTATGCATGATCTGGGTCCAATGCTCATCCAGTATTCGTGCCTGGTTCCCGGCACCGTCGTTCAAACATCGAACGGTTTGGTCCCTATCGAAGCGATACAAATCGGTGATCTTGTTCTGTCACAAGATGTCGAATCCGCAGAACTGACGCTCAAACCTGTGATCATGACGACAGTGCGTCCTCCCAAGTCGACTTTTCGAATTGCAACCGAAGGAAAAACGATCGAAGCCACCGGCGGACACCTTTGGTGGGTCAGCGGTCTCGGCTGGACGAAAACACGGGATCTGCGACCGGGAATGCAGTTGCATACGGTTACAGGAACTTGTGCGGTCACGAATCTAGATGTTAATCCTGGGATGCAGACGACACATAATCTTGTGGTCGATGGATTCCATACTTACTTTGTTGGACCAGAGCGTGTACTCAGTTACGACAATACACTGATGACGCCAACGCTTCGACAACTCCCCGGCTACGGCAAGACAAACGAAGCGGGAATCGAATAGTTGCTACCGGTTTGTTAAGAAGCATGCAGCATGTCCAATAGTGCACATAACGGCTGTTGCACGCTCGTGCGATCCATGAAAGATCGGATGCACCCAAGCCTGGGGTCACCACGGTCGACAACGTTCGCCACTGGGCGGCCGCTGATGGTCTTTCTGCCAGCCAATACCCCCAAAGTGCGCCTCACACTACGCAACCGTTCGCGATACGAGAACGCCAACAACTCGTATGCCCGCAGCATCTCGCTGGCTTTGGTCAACGACTGCGTTGGCAGGCGGTTGGAAGATGGCTGAGATGCATGCTGAGCAACCTGCCTTTAGTGACCTACCACATTTTCAACTAGGGATTTTGGCATGATGCCTGAACCGTCTCACAAAACAGAGGCATGCGAGATGCCTGAGGATGTTGCCGAGGCTTGGGCGGAAGTTTACATCGATGTTGCAGAGAAGCTCAACGCCAATGAACAAAATCCCAACGCGACGTTGAATGACAAGCCGCAGAATACGCTAACGAATGGAGTCTCGCCATGTCCAAATACATCACATGTGACGCCGACCTAAACAACCTACATCAACCAGCACGTTTTTAATGAATACTCGTCGCCGATCAAGTCCCACAATTGATTCTCTTCCGAATGCGCCATAGGCAACTTCCCTCTTCGGTATTGTACCTTCAAGCTAGTTATCACTTCCTTCGTGCACACAATGAAACCCAATCTAGACATCAATATCCTACCCCCCGCTGCATTTACCTCATGATCCGTAATCCATTTTTCGCTAGTCATACGATCGTCCGCAGTACCGTCAATTGGCACTGATACTAAAGGTGTATCAACTCTATATATGTATAGAGTCCCATGTTTTGGAATTGACACCAAACATTGCCAGATTGTCGGTGCGATACAAACGCGTTTGATTTCCTGATTCTCCCCGTAGCAATCCAAAGGTATGCGGGGGGAGATTTCATTCAATTCGCGGGTGGCATCCGATCGAATGATTGCGTTAATACCGTTGTCTTGCGAAACGTGAAACCACATTGTATTTCCGGTGATTTCCGATGAAGTGTCCATGGCGTTTTTGAGGAGCCAGACTGATGTTCAAAACGACTTTGAATGACAAGCCAAATGATATACCCACGAAAGGAGACTCGCAATGTCCAAGTACATTACTTGCGAAGCCGACCTGAACATTCCAGGTCCAAACGTATTAATCGTCGCTGAACGCATCGGCAAGCTTTACGATGGCAAGAAACCTGTTGCTCTGGACATCATTGCTAAATCTTTTGGCACCAATGAAACCGCTATCAAAGGCATCCTGCGTCGAGCAGAGAACGCAAGACTAATCAAACAAGCCGGCGGCCAAGGTTGGGTTCCGCTCAATACGTAGTTGAACAAGAACCATTGTCATATCGAACACGGAAGTCGAGCTATGCATCGTCGGAAGGAAGTCGTCGTCGCCAACATTCCTGAATGCCTCACAAGCGTTCCGCAATGGGTTTGTTGGAAGTACGTCAATCGCAATGGCATCGAAACGAAACTCCCAATTGAGGCTAAGTCTCTGCAGGCAGCCAACGTCGTTGATCCCGCTTGCTGGACATCGTTCGAGAACGCCATGACCACGTTCAAGGAGATTCCGTCGCTTGACGGTGTTGCGTTCGCATTCAGTGATCTAGATCCGTTTGCTGGTGTCGATCTCGATGACTGCCTTGATGACCAAGGCAATTTTACTTGGGGTGAAGATGTTGTCAGCGGACTTGATTCGTATGCAGAGATATCACCTTCAGGATCGGGAGTGAAGATCTTCCTTCGCGGCCGAAAGCCGGCATCTTCACAATGCCGCGTTGATGGACTTGGTCCTAATGCTATTGGCAAACTGGAAGTATACGATCGTGCTCGATGCTTTGCGGTGACCGGACGTCGGCTTCCATCATCGCCAGTAGATGTCATGGACCGGCAGGAAAAGTTGGATTCGTTATGCCATCACTATTGGCCTCCAAAGCCGGCGTCGGGTCTTATCACGCCGACACTCGCGTTGCCAGTTAGTCCTCTCGCGACTCCCTTGCCATCCAGTTCTCACGCGTGCCTACGTGCAATGACTAACATGCATGTCGTTGACCACAGCGATGGCTCGCATAGACTCTTTGCTGCATGCTGCCGATGCGTGGAATACGATTTATCGGATTCGTGTGCCGTCCAAGTCATTCGCCAATACGAAGCGGTCGCCCCATTCCCATTGCAGTGGTCGGATGGTGAGATCTATAAACGGCTACGGAGTGCCGAACGAAAGGTTCAACGAGGCGTATCGGTCGATCGACGCCCTTTGATTCAGCCGGCTCCGTTGAGCGTCGTACAACTGGTCAACGACCATCCCGAACTCCGTCCACCGTTAATTCATGGCCTACTTCGCACCGGCGAGACCATGAATGTAATTGCTCCACCCAAATTCAAAAAGTCGTGGCTTGTGATCGACCTAGCGCTTGCACTTGCAACCGGTCGCCCCTGGCTCGATACTTTTGCGACCGAACAAAGCCAGGTGTTGATTTTAGATAACGAATTGCATCGGGAGACGTCTGCCAATCGGATACCCAAGGTAGCCGAGGCACGTAACATTGATCTTGCCAGTGTTGCCGACCGGTTGTTTGTTGATAACCTGCGTGGACGCTTGCTAGACATCAATTCGATGCAAGCCTATTTCGACTCCCTTCGTCGCGGTTTCTTTCGACTGGTAGTTTTGGATGCCTTCTATCGTTTTCTACCTAAGGATGCGGACGAGAATAGCAATTCGAATCTAACCGATTTCTACAACCGCCTAGACGCCTACGCATCGATGCTCGATTGCTCGTTCATCCTCGTGCACCATGCAAGCAAGGGAAACCAATCTGGCAAGTCGGTCACGGATGTGGGCGCCGGCGCGGGAAGTCAAGCCAGGGCGACGGACACGCATTTGGTTCTTCGTCAACATGAGGAGGACGATTGTGTAGTCGTCGACGCCGCAGTCCGCTCTTGGCATCCCATTGATCCGATTTGCATGCGTTGGACATTCCCTGTCTGGAATGTTGAGCCATCCCTCGATCCGAACGCGCTGCGTACAGAACGTCCAAGGCGTAAAGCTAAATCTAAAGAAGAACCAGACGATGTTGAGCCGCAGTGGACGCCAGTTGGATTTGTGGAAGCGTTTCTCACAAACGAGCCGGCCACGACGAAAACGATTCTTGCATTGGCGAAGCAATCCAATCTCTCACAACGGCTGGCAAAGGACCTTTTAATTCGAGCTGAGGATGCCGGGCTCGCTTTTCGATGGACGTTCGGAGCGACTCGACCAGTCAAATTTGCGAGCATCATTCAACCCAATTTGGTGCCAGATTGAAAGGTGATGTTTGTGTCGCCTGTGTGCGCGCGCACCCCCCTAGTACCCCCCAGGCCGAGTGCGCACACGCACGACCTGGGGATGGGGGTATTAGGGTGAACACACACAGGGTAATTGTTAATTCGATGGCAATTCCTCTTTTATTTGACAGTTGCAACACATCCTTAGTTTTCGTCCTCCAAAAAACGTTTCTTTGAAAACTACATATCCACGAACCTGACAATGCTGACACACTACCTGCTCTTTATGGCTCCATTGATTGTGATGTGCTTGTTTCAATCTAGTAGATGCTTTGCCGTCCACGTTATCTACGGTTCCCTCATCGCCGTTTTGGCAGTTGCAGCACTGCCATCTGTCACCCAGGGAAAAAAAGCCAGGCACTTTTGCGACAATAAATCCAGTCGCACTGCAAACGGGACATTTTGCATTTGGCCTATGTTCCCAATCTGTACTGAACCACCCGGTCAACTTATCAACTCTCTTCTTTGCTTCAGGATCGATTCGCACGTTCATTTGAAAGCCTTTCGAGATGCCAAACGTCGGCTAGAAATCCGAGAAAATGCATTTATATCATAATGGCGATTGTATGCATGGATGGGTCCTCCGTCATTCAACTCCTTTTGCAAAGGGCCTACGGAAAGGTCGCGGTATGGGGCACAATTTGTTTAGTTCGTCCGAATTTACGAGAAGGCGTACGATGACCCCAGAATTGCAACAGGACGCGACAGTGGGCCAACGGTGCGTTCCTATGGGCCAAATCCTAGAGCGTGGAGCGTGGTTGTGTCGGACGATCGCCGGAGCAGACCTACTTGGCGTCCCTTTGTACCTGGTACCCCAGTCTCGAATCGCTGCGGAATTCGGGAATGCCGACGGATGCTATGGCTACACGCTCCCATCGGCCGCGCTGTACTTGCGTTCGTACATTGATCCCTGGCTAGGTTTCGGGCCGTGCGCCGTGATCAATGACCTAGCTCTGGCTGAAGATTTCGACCCGATCGATTTGGAATATGCGACGTTGGCTGTCATCCTTCACGAACTGGCTCACATTCTCGACCGACCAGTTCTTTGTGATGATCGGCGCGACGCACCACTTGAGAAGATTCAATTTGAATCCCTGGTTCTTGCCGATTCAATCCAGAAGGCGCCCCGCTCTGAATTGCCCCCGTATGCCGGCCATGGTCCTAGCTTCATGCGGCTCGTTATCCACCTGGCTCATCGTGCGAATTTGGTTGGCGTTGAAACATGCCCAGCGGCTGTATTTGCCGGCCACCGATATAGCTTGTCCCCCACTGCGTTCTATCAGGACGCACTGGAAGATGAGCCCACTCAGCAAATCAATCGCCGGCTAAGGGATCTACCCTCGGTCGCACCACCAAATCGTTTCTTGGATGTATGGGATTCTGACGTTCATCGCTATGAGCGTCTTGCCTCAAAAGTGAATGGAGCAGGTAATGAGTGTGACATCGTTCTTTGAAAAGATCGTTGGATTGCAGACGGAAAAGCATAAGCAAAAGATCCTTAGCTATCGGTCAATGGTTGCCTCAATCGCTACTGGCGGAGAACCAGACCCGAAGGAGGTTGAGCGACTATTGGCGGAAACAGGCAAAACCGTTGATGACTTGCAAAGCGATGTGGATCGACACGAGCGGCGGCTATCACTCAAGGAACTGGTGGCGTCGCTCCCGAAACTAGGAGTTGAATGTTCCCAGTTGCAGCATCAGATTGCGGATGCCAACAAGGATCTTGAGGAAGCGGAACGTAGGCATTCCGCAATTACACATCCATTGGAGACACGGCTTCGAGAGCTGAGTTCGGCTCAAACAGAAGCGGAACGAGCCAAACAAGAGTTGTTCGAAACCTGTGATGGTCCTGAATTGCGGCGGAAATGGGAGGCGATCATGGATCAATTAAATCAGAACATCGCCAAGCAACGAGAACTAGTCTCGGAAATCTCCATGTACGACAACAAAGCTGATCAAGCTGCTTATAGCTCCGAACGAGAAGTAACTAAGTCGGAGCGAGAGCGAGTCCATGCGAAATCGGAATCGTTCAAGACGCGAGCCGATGAGTTGAGAGCCGAGATGAAGGCGCTAGCTCGAGCGAATTCTGACCTCGAGATTCGGCGGAACCAAATCGAAAAGCAGATGCGTGATTGGTAAGTGATGTGGG
>JBEBHM010000002.1:0-44244 GCA_040080875.1 Pirellula sp. | reverse complement strand
TCGATGGCTTGCTGTGCCAAATAATTTCGCAACACGTAAATCGGATTGACACGGTTCATTTGTGTTTCTCGTTCGGAATCGCATCGCTTTTCCTGTAGTAGGAGGCCAAGATACTTGCGCATCCAGTCCGAGGTGTCCTCCAATATTTTTGCATCGACGCCGTCAGCATCATAATAGGCGTCTCGCAACCGATTTCGCGTCCACTCGTGGGTGACCAAGGTATCCAGCTCATTAATCGAAATGCCGTCGACGCGGATAGTGGCCAGCGTCCGATAGAACAATGTCATGTCGGTCTCGGTCAGTTGCATGACTCGATCCAAATCGTCGATCATGTCACCAGCTTCAGGTTGGTCCAGACGGAGCAGTCCCAATTTTTTCGCCATCATCGTTCGGTACTCTGAATGAAGTACTTGCACGTAACGATTGAGCCCATGCTGAAGTGGCTCCTCGCGTTCCAAAAGTGGCCAGAGGGCGTTGGCCAATTGAAGCAAATTCCAATGGGCAATCTTGGGTTGTGAGGCGAAGGCGTACCGTTTGTGGGCGGCATCCGTAGTGTTTGGGGTCCAGTTTGGTTCATAGCTGTCGATCCATCCATAGGGTCCGTAATCGATGCTCTGGCCTAGAATCGACATGTTGTCCGTGTTCATCACGCCGTGAACGAATCCGACTCGCATCCACTCGACAATCATGCGCGCGGTTCGAACACAAACTTCTTCGAACCAGTCTTGAAGGACGTCGGAGGACTGGATATCCAAATGGGGAAAATCGGATGCAATCGTAAAGTCGACGAGTTTCTTAAGAATTTCGATTTCGCCTCGAGCGGTGAGAATCTCGAAGTTGCCGAAGCGTACAAAGGTGCGCGCAACGCGACAAACGATGGCGCCGGGTTCCTGCTTTGGGTGTCCGTCGTAGAACATATCGCGAGTCACTTTTTCGCCGGTGAGCACAAGGCTCAGCGCTCGCGTTGTGGGAACTCCTAGATGATGCATGGCTTCGCTGCATAGAAACTCTCGCAACGACGAGCGAAGAACGGCTAGCCCGTCTCCAGAACGCGAGTAAGGGGTCCGGCCCGATCCTTTTAGCTGAAGCGTCCAGTGGGATCCATCGGGGGATTTTATTTCACCTAAATTGATGGCCCGACCATCTCCGAGCTGTCCAGCCCAACTACCGAATTGATGTCCTCCGTAGCAGGCGGCATAAGGTTGTGAGCCTGGCATCAGTTCGTTGCCTGCGAGCACTCGCGCGGCTTGCTCGTTTTTGAACCACGCTCGATCGATGCCCAGCAAATCGGCTACGTCGGGCGAATAGGCGATCAGGGTTGGTTCGACGACCGACGTGGGCGCAACGTAGGAATAGCAGGCGTTGCGAACTTGTCTGCAATAGTTGCGTGTCTGCACGTCTGCTGGCAATGACGATACAAATCGATTGGTCAGTTCCATATCGGAAACAAACTATCCAAAACGGCCCGTGATGTAATCCTCGGTCTCACGAAGCATTGGTTTCGTGAAGATCCTGGACGTTAGGCCCAGTTCCACTAGTCTACCTAGGTACATGAACGCCGTATAGTCGCTGATCCTTGAAGCTTGTTGCATGTTATGCGTTACGATCAGGATCGAATAATCCCCTTTGAGTCGTTCGATAAGATCTTCGACTTTGCCAGTGGCTAGCGGGTCAAGCGCCGAGCATGGTTCGTCCAGCAAGAGTACTTCTGGGTCGCTCGCGATGGCTCGTGCGATGCAGAGTCGTTGCTGTTGTCCGCCCGAGAGCCCAAGCCCCGATTCGTGGAGTCGGTCTTTGACTTCGTCCCAAAGGGCAGCTCCTCTAAGCGATTGCTCGCAAACCTGCAGGAGGCGTTTTTTGTTGCGTTCTCCGTCGATACGCAGGGGATAGATCACGTTTTCAAAAATAGACATAGGAAATGGGTTTGGTTTCTGAAACACCATCCCCATTCGCTTTCGGAGTTGAATCACATCCACGCCTGGGGCAAAAATCGAATCGTCACCCAAGATCATGTCCCCTTCGATTCGGACGGAGTCGATAAGATCGTTCATCCGATTGACGCTTCGCAGCAAGGTTGATTTGCCGCAACCGCTGGGCCCGATCAACGCCGTCACCTTGCCCTTGGCGATTGGCATCGTAATGTTGTGGAGCGCTTGTTTGCGACCGTAGAAGAGATTGAACCCTACAATTCTCAGTACAGGATCGTCCTGTAGTACCTCGTTGTGCACAACCGAATCCACTCGTTGGCCATCGGCGATCGATTTGAGTCTGTCCATATTTCAGTCGACTTGGCTTTCGGTTACTAAAATTGACTGCCTTGAAATCGCTTGCGCAAACGAGCGCGCAACCAAATCGCGGTGACGTTCAAGAGCGTGACAATTGTCAACAACAGAAGAGTTGCCGTAAACACCATGGGCTTAGCCGCTTCGCTGTTTTGGCTTTGAAAGCCCAGCGAATAGATTTGAAACCCTAAATGCATAAATGATCTTGAACCGTGAAAAAACGGAAACTCCAAGTCGAGCGGTAGGTCCGTGGCAAGAGGTATGGCGCCGACAAGCATCATCGGGGCAACTTCACCTGCCCCGCGGGCCATGGCCAAAATGAAGCCCGTGATGATCCCCGGCCGTGCGTACGGCAAGACGATCCGCTGCAAGGTTTGCCACTTGCCCGCCCCGCAAGCGTACGAACCCTCGCGCAATGAGTTGGGAACGGCAGCCAACGCTTCCTCGGTAGCCACGATCACCACAGGCAGCGTCAACAGCGCTAATGTCAAAGATGCCCACAGAAGGCATCCTTTGCCAAATGTCGGGTTCGGCAACGAGGCTTCATAGAAGCCGTGAAAGAAAGGAGACTTGGCGATGATCGCGATCAATAGGAGCAAGGAAGCCAACCAAAACAGGCCGCTAAAACTGGCGACCCGTTTTCGAGCTTTCGACATGTGCGCAGGCGAGCCGGATCCAAGAAACGCCAGAAAAAAGGCAATCGTCCCGGAGATCGCTGTCATCCCCAAGGCAACAAACCAAACTCCCGTCGGCCACGTCTCGAAGCCTGCTTTGGCCGGTCCGCCATCGATGTATCCTCCGATCGTGTAGCAGAAAAAAGCCAACCCAAATACGCCATAGACGATGCTCGGAACACCCGCCAAATTGTTGATGCTGATCCGAATCAGACTGAGTACCCAGCCGCTCTTGGCATATTCTTTCATATACAATGCCGCCATCACACCGAACGGCATGACCGCAACTGACATAATCAAGGTCATCACAATGGTTCCCCAGATGGCTGGGAAAAATCCACCTTCGATGCCCGCTTCGCGAGGCTCACCAAACAGAAATTCGATCCAGCGATCCAAGTACAACCGGAGCTTCCCCAAGAATTCCAAATTGTTTGGCTCTGTTATTCGAACGATATCCGATACAAGGACAGTCTTGTTGGTAAGCTTTTGAATGGACGCTTGCTCGAGAGACGAATCACTGACAGCGACGAAGTGGTCCCCTAATTTGCCAGTGGCGGAAATCGAAAGCAACATATGCGAATCGCTCAACTGGACAGCCGCGTATTCCCCTTGCGTCGCAACCTCTTTGTCAAGGCTTAAAGCGTCCGCTAGCATTGGATCGATCTTCGCAGTGTCTGTACGCAGCTTGACGCGATCGACTGAAACAGCGCCCGTCGATTCGGTGATGGGCAGTTGCATCTCTACGGACTGCGACTTAATGATTTCTTCCAAGCGGACGATTTGGTGGTTGATCAAGAACTGCTGCTTAGTCGTTTCCAACGTATGGGCCATCGCATATTCCAAGGCCAATTTCGAACGAGCTGGCAACGCATCGATTCGTTTTTGGATCGTTAACCCAGCCTCCGCAAACGATTGCATCGTCTCGGACGTTTGCTGTCGCAATGCTTCACTAATACTCTTGAGTGAACCAACGGCCGTCGCATCGGAACGAAGGATGTTTTCCCATGCGGTAATCGATCTCGCGATTTCCTCGGTTTGTGCCTCGATCGTGCCCTGCATGCTGGCGTTCTCGATCACTTCGTCGGCGATCGATTGCAGGTCGGATTTGTCTGCGAGTTCGGCCTTGCGAATCGAGAGCCTACAGACCGACAGATTCCGATCCATTCTGCCTAGCATTGCTTTTGCGGATTGCAATTGACGACCGTGGTCGCGCATGTCGTTGATCGAACGTCGAATTACCGTCATGATTTGGGTCTTGTCGTCGGTCGATGGATCGACCTTCGCAAAAGCCTCTTGCAAAGTACTGGCGCGCTGGCTGATGTGTTCCGCAATCGACTTCTTCAATGACTCGCTTTTTTCCGAATCCAGTGTTGCCGCAAGCTGATCGAGCTGTTGTGCAAGAACCGTCAGCACCCGATATTCCTCGTCTTGTTCAGGCGAAAACGCTGCCGCCAAACGACGCGGGAATCCGTAGAGCACTCCCCATTCACGTCGCTCCAACAACCATAGCTCACGAGGAATGTACGGCACGTTCGAAGCGAGCGTGATTCTGGGAATAAACGCAAAGTGTTGATTGCCAACGTCATAGTTCCCGGTGCGAACATAAAGTTGCTCCGAAGTTGCTTGCTCGCGCCCCGACAATAGTCGGGTGGCGTTGGCGAGACTCGTGGCGTCCAGTGCCGATAGCGATTGCTGGTCTACAGAATACGGTTGAGAATTTAGGAGCTCTCCACCTAGGATGCTGCCGTCGTTGAGTGCATAGAATCCAACCGAGCGTTGCCAATGTGTCCTTAGCCCTTGAAACACGATAAAGCCCAGGAGGACCGCGATCATGGAACAAGCGATTGCAAACATACCTCCTGTTAGCCAGACCAAGGGTTCCCCTTGAGCAAGGAGCGTATGCCCGCTTGCGGTCGCTCGGGAGTGGGGTCTCACAGTTGATATGCTCGCTTTCGAAATCGCATCCGAACGATTTCCGCGAGCGTATTGGCCACCATCGTAAAGCAAAACAGCAAGAGTGCTGCCAAGAACAAAGCATGAAAGTGTGTTGAGCCTCGGGCCGCTTCTGGCAGTTCCGTTGCGAGGGTCGCCGACAGCGTGCGATACCCATTCATCGGATTGATATCCATAACGGGTGTATTGCCCGCTGCCATCAGGACCACCATCGTCTCGCCAACCGCTCGCCCGAACCCAATCATCAGGGCGCTAAACAAACCGCTCATGGCGGTTGGTACCACGACACGAATCGTGGTTTGCCAAGTGGTCGCGCCACAGGCCAACGATGCGCTTCGGAGATGTTGCGGGACCGATTGGAGTGCGTCTTCTGAAATCGTGTAGATCAGCGGAATGATTGCGAATCCAAGGATCGATCCCACCAACAACGCATTTCGCTCTTGGTAGGGTCCCAGGACGGACCCTCGAGGATCCCAACCAGCCATGGAAAAACCCCAAGCCAAGAATCCAGAAATCAGCAACACTGCCAACACTGCGGACAAGAACAGGCCTACATTCACCATCGCAAACGGAAACGTCCCCATCCGCCTGGCCCAACTCTTGATCGACGGATTGAGCGGCACGCCAAGAGCCCATGCAACAAAAATGGAAACGGGCAAGATCAACATGCATAACCAACCGGACCAACCCGAACCGCCTCGATTCGAGAGCCAATCGATTAAGTCTCCTCCAAATAAAATGCGCTCGACCGATGCTGCAAGCGAACTGGACATCCAAATGCCCGTCGGAATCAACAGGAACAGAATTGGCAACCTCAGCCTTCGCAAGCGTATCGCAGTTGGGCTGGGAATAACCAGCCACAAGTGTGCTGCCAACAGGAACAGAAAAAGTACCAACGCGACAGACAAGAGAACCATCATCAGATGGTCTCGCAAGAACGGGGCTAAGACCAACGCCCCGATGAATCCGAGAACCACACTGGGGATGCTAGCCATCAACTCGATCAGAGGTTTGACTCGAGCACGCCAACGGCTGCTCATGAATTCGCTGCCGAAGATCGCCGCCATCAAAGCGATGGGAGCTCCGATGAGCATCGAATAACACGTCGCTTTGAACGTCCCGAAGATCAACGGAATGAAACCGAACTTGTATTCTCCCTCGACGTTTCCGGTACTGCTTTGCCAAACATGTTGAGGCCCCTCGTATCCTTCGTACCAAATGCGACTAAAAAAGGATCCCAATGAGGCCTCGGGAAAGGGAACTTTCAAACGCCACAGCGTAACTTGGTCCGACTTCACATGCCCAATACAAGCGGCGTTCGCGGAGAAAAACAATTGGCCGATGGGTTGTTCGGAACTGCCAGCGGTGGGAGTGCTAGAGAGTTTCCAATCGAGTAACTTGCGATTCGTTGGAACGTAATAAAGCGCTGCGTTACCATTTGCAAAGCTTGCGGCCACCATACGACTCTCGGGTGCAGCCTCCATGTCCGTCACTGAGCCATTGCCTTGTGCAAAACGATGGATCGACAGCAACTCTTGACCGGAATGGGTGGATGTTGTTGCCACTCCCTCGATGTGCCCGGAATCGCTGGCGATCAACATAGTCGATCGCCCAAGCAAGGGTGTCGCCATCGTCGCTTTGCTCTCATCACCTGCAAGCGACACGTGTGTCAGGTTACTGACCAATCGATCCTCGCCGACGACGCCCCATGAAACGACTCTGCCGCTCCGATCAAGCGAAAGCAGTTGGTCTCCTCGGGAACCGAGCATCAATGCAATGATTGGGGACGCGGCAGGTACTTCGCTCGCGGTGTTCGTCCACGTCTTGGCATTCTGTTCGATAGTACCGTTGAATGCGTTGACCTTGTTTTCAACGTGGCCCATCGCGACGCGATTTCCGTCCGTAGCGCCCCAGACCCATGTTTGTGATTCGTCGAAGCTCGAGACAGCTTGAGGTAATTTCCAATCGACCGCAGTGATGGGGTGGTTTGAGACGTGAATCAGCGAGTGAAATCGGATTCCACTGATAGATTGCTTTCGAATGAGCCCACTCGGGAGCGAACGGTAAATGACTCCCTCAGACAAGGCAAAGCCTGTACCAAGCTGGCCAGCAATATCGTCAGGTGCGTCGGCAGTCTTGATGAACTCGGTTGCAAATGAAATTGTGATCGGACGGACCGTACCGTTGTCCAAGCCAGCAACGAGGCTTGCGTCGTCCTGAGCTACCGCAGCACAAGTGATCTTGGCGGAGCCCATGTCGCCGGGACTTTCGGCACGAAAGGTACCAAGCGATTGTCCATTGGATATCGCATGAACCGTGACATACCCACTCGCTCTCAAGGTCCAAAGAATTTCCATATACTCATCGACACCGCATGCGATGGACTGTGCGTCTTGATTTGGGTTGGCTGCGTCGACCTTTTCCTGAATGTCAATGGCCCCCAGCGGCTCGACTGCATTGGGTTGAAACATGGGGAGTACGTTGCCCAACAAAACGAGCACTACCAACATGACGACGAGAATGGTTCCAATGCCGCCGACCGTGATGACCTGCTTGGCAACACGATCCGATACGCGCACCCACCACGATGAGTTGCGGTCTCGCCGAGTGCGAAATGCTGGATTGTCGGAGTTGCTCACAAGTTACATGCCGGTTGGTAAATCAAGAGTAGAGCAAGAGCAATTGTCCCAATTGCTCAGGAAGCGATTTGGCAATGCTCTGGAAACGATTTGTGTGATATTCAGGAAACGATTGGGACAATCGTTTTACTCTCACTGTTCAATCCCTACCATCTTGAGCGCTTTGGCAGCGGTTTTGGCATCGACGGGGAAGTATCCATCCTTGACCGCTAACTGTTGCCCCTCCTTGCTAAAAACAAACTTGAGAAACTCACGACGCAATGGTTCCAATTTGCTTGTCGGCTTGTGATTTACAACAAGGTACAAGTATCTCGCTAGGGGATACTTTCCGTTGTAGGCATTTTCCTCCGATGGTTCGACTGCGACATTGCTATTCTTGGTCACAAGCTTGACTGGACGAACGGATGACGTTTTGTAGCCAATCCCGCTATAACCCATCGCAAAACGATTCTCACCCACCGACTGAATAACGGCTGTGCTACCAGGTTGCTCATTGACTTGGTCCCGGTAGTCGCCGTTGCTTAAAACCTTTTCTTTGAAAAAACCGTAAGTGCCTGACGCAGCATTCCTGCCAAAGAGAGCGATGGGTTCCTTTGCGAAGTCGCCCGAAAGTCCAACCTGCCCCCATCGCTCGATGGCGTCACCGCCAAGTTTTCGCGTACTTGAGAAGATAGAATCGAGTTGCTCGATGCTAATGCTCTGGAGCGGATTATCGCGGTGCACGTAGACCGCCAATAAATCGATAGCGGTAGGCAACAACACAGGCTTGTAACCGTATTTTTTTTCGAAATCAGCGATCTCATTCGGCTTGGCATCGCGGCTCATTGGTCCAAAACTGGCGGCACCCTCAATGAGCGCGGGCATCGCTTTCGACGAGCCTTGCCCTTCGACTTCCGTGCGAACCCCTTTGTAGTATTCTTTGAATTTTTCGGTCCAGAGAAGCATCAGGCTATTCATCGAGTCCGAGCCCACCGATTTGATTTGGCCGGACAGGCCCGGGACCGTTTTATAGGCAGGAAGTTTCGGATCCACGGGCACCTCGCCGCGGCTGGATTCCAGACTGAAAACGGCTGCAAAAACAAGCAAACAACAAAGTCTGCGAGAGAGAAGTCGGGCATTAGTGGCTTGCATTTCTTTTCCTCAAATTGGGTTCGCGTTCCGCTGCCCGAATTGTTCCAGAAACGTGCGAAACCACTAGGTGACGATTGTTAAGAAATGGTGAATTATCGGGATTTCCTCTCCTTGCTCGAAAGGCGAAAAGATTTCAATTGGCCTCAAATCCCGCCAAGAATTCATCTACCCTTCTCCAGTACTTTAGGTTGCGATTTTTCCCGTTGCTCTATGCGATTGCTTCACAATGAGCGTATTGCCTTGAAATCCAACCACTTCGACGTCGGTGTTTTCGTCGATCCAGGTGTCTTGGCTCGCAACCCCGAAGATGCGATCCCCGATGGTGGCTTTGCCACTAGGGTTGCACCGCGAAACGGTGGTGCCGTGCCAGCCGATAAATGCCCGTAATTCCTCGACTGCTTGTTCTCTAGCGATCAGTTCTTTGTCCTCCTTGGGTGGCTGGAGCGATATCCATCGCACCATCGGCAAGTTGGCTAGTTGCTTTCGAAATACGAACGCCAGAACAAATATCGATAGGACGATCAAACCGAGTTGACCAATTCCCATCACCATTTTGTTCCATTGGTATTCATTGGTAGGCCAAACGAACGTTTGTCCGGCAAGCAATAGACCGATAGCCAAGAGTATCAAACCAGTCACACCAAAAATGCCGAAACCAGGCAATACAAACATCTCGATGGCGAGACATAGCACGCCAGCCACGATAAGTAGGATCTCAAGCCACTCCACGGTACCTTGAAACAAGTGAATCCAGAAAAACAGCAAGAAGCATATGCCCGACATCATTCCTGCGATTCCAAAGCCCGGCGAACTAAGCTCGGCGCTCAAGCAAATGATGCCCACCATAAACAAGGCCATCGACAGCCACCCCTGGCTTGCAAGCCATTCAACAGTTCTTTCCGTAGCGTTCGTGCGGGCTTCGTCAGGCAATTGGTCAATACCATACAGCACACCTACCGCTTCGATCGAGTCGGGTTTGTCCCTTGCGAGCCCCATCTCCTGGGCCTTGTCAAAATTCAGCCCGCCTCGAAATGAGACTTGCCCACCTTGATGCCACTGCGGAAGCGCGGGGTCGTCGACGAGCCATTGAGGATTTGAAAGTACTTTGCGACCATCGAAGGACGAGTATTCAAAAACGGATACATCGGGACAAAGGCATCCGACAACTTCTCCATCCGATCTACCGGCCGTTTTTGCAAACTCTTGGAGGACGGTTTTATTTTCTAAGCATGTCTCCGGTGAAATCGTGGCTTCACCAGCTCCGCCTAGCTTGGCGTCCGGGTGCATCATGATGGTATCGCTGGCCAACGGGATCAGTGATGCATCGCCTAAAGCACTTCCGCGAACGAAACTGACGACCTCGGCCCGATCCGATGGAATGGCGGCAAGGAATTGGGCCAGGCGCAAACTGTGGCTGAGATTGCCTCCGGATGAATCGACTTCGATCATGATGAGATTGACCGCTTTGGATTCGAGCCCCTCCTCAAGGGCTCGAATTATCCGATTGACCTGCCGATTCGAAACGATTCCCTTGAGGTGGACACGCAATGCCGTACGAGGCCCCTCAAAGATCGGTTGTTCGGTAATGGGTTTAGTCAGTTTGAGGGCAACCGCCAATTGCGTTCGATCGTTCGCAATGTGCGCAATCCATCGCCAAGTTCTCAGTTCCTGTCCGACAAAAACTGCCATCTGATTGGTTGGAACTAACTGAGTTTCATTCCATGCTTTTTCGGGGCGGAGCCGTTTGGCGAGTTGGGTGACCGTCGTATACTCGACACGATTGTCGAGCATATCAAGACGAACGAGCGACTCGTTGGCATCGATGAGCGATTGGACCGCAGCTTCGGGGAAGGCGGCTCGGCGAGCTGCGACATCGAGGTAAGCCTGTCGCACCGTGTTGTCCAATTCGGCTTCGTCAATCCCAGCGCGTCCCAACTCGGCCGCTGCGGCCATCGCGATCTCTTCGCAGCCCATCGCGACCAACACGGAATGGCCCGTAATGGACTCCGGCAAAAATGCAATGCTTCGAATGCGACTGCCTTTGGGTCCGCTCAACCAACGAGCCAATCCCAAAGCTCGTTCAAAGGAGGTCCCGAGGCCGATCGGCTCGTCGCTTTTCGCTTGCGACGGACTGCGTGTGAATTCCAATACGACGATGGGACGCTCGCCACCACGCGAGCGATTTCCTAGTTTGTTCAGCGTTTCCAACAGTCTCGCTTCGCCGTTGGGTGAAAGCGGAAACTCGACAGGCACCAGGGTAACCAACGAGTTGGAGTCGGGCTCAGCTTGACTCCACGCCCCGGCGGAAATGCCGATGAGAGCCCAAAGCCACATGGCGGTCGATAGAAACAGCTTCTTCCACGCGATATTGGCGGTGCACATGATTAGTACTAATCGTCCAGGGAATCCAATGACACTAACTTAGCAACATTGTAGAGCAGTTGCCTCAATTGCTACGAATCAATTGGCCGAATTGTTCTATCCAGGGGGCGCCCAACACGGAATTCAGTGCTTACTTGATTCCACAGGCAGCCTCCACCCTCGCCAGGACTTTGCCAGCGACCTGGCGAGCTTTGCTTGCACCGTGCTGCAAAATGGATTGGACTCGCGACGGGTTGTTTTCAAGCTCCGCGCGCCGTTTGCGAGCTGGCTCCAAGTAACTATCCGCCGCGTCGGCAAGTCGTTTCTTGATATCTCCATAGCCGAAACCACCTCGCCGATAAATAGCCCGAACCTCGTCGATTTGTTCGACCGTGGCGAACAATTGAAACAATTGAAACAAATGATCTGTATCGGGGTCTTTGGGATCCTCCATGGGACGCGAGTCGGTGCTGATCTTCATAATTCCTTTTCTAAGATCCTTCGGACTGTCAAACAGCGCCAAAGTATTGTTGTAGCTCTTGCTCATCTTCTCGCCGTCTGTGCCAGGAACCTTGGCTGCACCCGGCACGACTCTCGCCTCGGGCATCACAAAGACTTCACCGTAGTGAGCGTTGAAGCTGCGAGCCAAGTCGCGACAGACCTCGATGTGTTGGATTTGATCTTCGCCGACTGGAACCCAATTGGAATCGTAGGCTAAAATGTCGGCGGCCATCAGAACCGGATACGTGAACAGCCCGACATCCGCCTTGATTCCCTTTTCTTTCTTGTCTTTGTACGCATGACATCGTTCGAGCAAACCGATCGGAGCGCCGGTCATGAGCAGCCAGCAAAGTTGAGAAACTTCCGGAATGTCCGACTGCACAAATAGGGTGGCGCGATCCGGGTTGAGCCCCAATGCTAACAAATCCATTGCGGCGTCACGGACATATCCTCGCAACACGCTTGGGTCGCGGATCGTGGTCAATGCATGCAGATCGGCGATGAAGTAAAATCCATCGTGGGCCTCTTGCAGTTCGATGTACTGCTTGATCGCTCCGAAGTAATTGCCCCAATGAAATCGGCCTGTGGGTTGAATGCCGCTAAGAACTCGCATTGCAAACGAATGTTAAGGATGGAGGGATGGATTTGGCATTACGTTTTCAATGTGCCAACAATTTCTTGAACAGTTGACGCGCCCATGCTAGCCAGCGCAGCGGGCAATGCGCTCAGGATCTTGACACTTGCAAGGGGGTCATAGTAGTTGGCGGTCCCAATTTGAATCGCAGAAGCGCCTGCTACCAAGAACTCCATGCAATCGTCGAGGTTCGCGATTCCTCCAACACCTATTACGGGAACGCCTACTTGGCTCGCAACTTGATAGACACAGCGAAGCGCAATGGGTTTGATCGCGGGGCCGCTGAGCCCGCCCATGATATTCCCCAGCATTGGCTTACGTTTTCTCCAGTCGATCGACATCCCAAGGACGGTGTTGATACAAGTTACCGCGTCGGTCCCTGCGTCCTGGGCTGCCCGTGCAATGTCCACGATGCGTGTGACGTTGGGTGTCAATTTGGTGATGATCGGGCAACCTAAGACCCGTCGCACTCCAGACACCACCTCATAACACGCCTTGGGATCGGTGCCAAAGTCCACACCGCCTGAAACATTGGGACACGATACGTTGAGCTCAACAGCATGAATACCTGACGCTTCATTGAGTCGGTCAGCCAACGCTACAAAGTCGTCGTGCGATTTGCCCGCGATGCTGACGATGATGTCCGCTCCAGTACTCTTAAGGTAGGGCCAATGATTGGCAAGAAAATAATCGATGCCATCGTTGTCCAAACCGATCGCGTTGAGGAGCCCGGCACTGGTTTCGACGGTTCTCCACGGGGCATTTCCAGGACGAGGATTCTGTGTGATCGTCTTTGGAAGCACGCCTCCCAAATTCGAAAGCTTAACGATGCTCTCCATCTCGCAGGCGTACCCAAACGTTCCTGAAGCCACCAGAATTGGGTTTTTCAAAGTCAAACGACCAAGTTGAACCGAGAGGTCTGGCTTGGCCGTCGCAGTCACTTTCGCCTCGACAGAAGTTGGCATCATCAATTGTGAGAGCCTTTGCCAAGTCGTTTGGAGATGGCTTCCGGAGACAATGGAATGATCGTCGCGTTGGCCATGGTATCGGTGGCTAGAATGTCGAGTGAGTTTTCCGTCTCTTCGGGCGCTTCGTACTGGACTAAATAGGCTCCGACTTGCAAATAATTTTCATGGAAAATGGGTGGCCAGAAGTCTTCGGCACGATGTGCCAAGGTGCGAGCAAGCAATCGGGTGGCGCGACCGGAGAAACCGCTCAAAACCATCTCCAACCGGCCAAGCGACTCGCGGAAAATGTAGAACACCAACGCGGCATCGCGACCTCGCGTTGCACCTCCCGCAAACGCCCAACTCCCGTCGGCTTGCTCGTAATACAATCCGGGCTCGTTTGCTTTTTCGTTCTTGCTCAATTGCATTCCGGCTGAACAGGCAGGCGGATGCGGATCGTGTTCGCGGTACCGCAAAAAGAACGGACAAGATCGATCGGAGGCCTTGGCAACTTTGTCCTGAGATACAAATGGATCGCATCCGAAGGCATTCGCAAGAACTAGCTCGACCGTAGGATTGCTCTTTACCGAGCCCAAACAAACCAAAGCTTTATCACCTCCCATTTCGGAGAAGTCGTCGTAAACACCTTGGGCTCTTGTCTGCACCTGTTCCGGACTCATGGTTCCAGGACTCCAAACGAGCGATTGTCGAAGGTGCTCGATATGAGGTGCCTCCTTGCCCACCCCCTTTTGGGCGGAAATCGCTTTGGCTGTTCCACCTAAAGTGGATACCCCATTGAGTACTTCACCTGCCAAAACGCTATCGGACGCAACAATCCAAGCCGTATCCGCAGATTCGTCATCCGGAGGCCGTCGGACCCCCACGCAAATCTCCAGTCTCGACCGACGCGCAAGCATCTCCCAAAAGTTCTCGGGAGTCACAGCAAACAACGCGCCTGGTAGTTCTTCTGCCCGGGCATATCCATACTCGATCAAATAGTCGCACAATCGCGACAGGGCTTCGATAGGAATGTATTTGGCTTCGTTCTTGAGCAGAGCGGCGACTTGGTGACGATCGAGTCCCGTGTACTCGACGATGGCCTTGATCGTCCCGGGCCTTTTGCGTCGGTCCGGTGTGTGTCCTAGTAATTCAGCAAGTCTAAAGGCATAACGCATATTGTTTTCATTTTCTTCCGAGCGGTGAGCAGGAGATGGAAGACGGAGGTTCTTCTAGCTTTCAAGCGGTTACCGCAACAAAAAGGATCTGGATATTTCGACAACTTGCGCATCAACGCCGCTTATCCGAGATGCGCAATGGGGCGACTAGGAACATTAAAATACCAAAAATCCCTTAGCCGCCGATCCATCTTGTGTAAATTTTCCTTGCCTCGTCTGGATTTTCCGTTCCGTGGATCACCGCTCTTCCGTCTGCGAAAATGCTAATGGCATGCGGAGCAACGATAAATCGAACCAAGAATGGTGAGGCGATGACTTCCCCTTCACCCTTGAGTCGGGCAGAAAGGGCGCCCAAGTCGATCGATTGCCTGCCTGAAGGCTGAATTTGGACCGCACCACGTCCGCACAAAACACGCGCTCGGGTCCCCATGTCACCCGACAAAAAATCAAAGCGATGATTTGCGCAAGCAGGACAGGACTTGCTCCTCGAAACGCGTATTTTCTTTACTTCACCATGCCAAAGATCGAAAACACGAAGGCAACCGTCCCAGCCAACTTCTTTTCTCATCAGAATCTTCGTAACATCCAGAGCTTGCCAAGAAGCGATCACTCCAACCGCCGCCCCTAAAACTCCGGTTGCATCGCACGTTTGCATGTGCTCGATCGGCGGGAGTTCTGGCAACAAGCATCGAAAACAGGCTGTCTTGCCTGGGACGAAAGCCATCGCTTGTCCCGAGGCACCGACCACGCCTGCATGAACCCACGGGATCGAATACTTCCAAGCATAGTCGTTGATCAGGTATCTAGTTTCGAAGTTGTCAGTGCCGTCGACGATGCAGTCTACGCTTTCAAACCAACTCTCAATGTTCTCGAAACTCAAGTCCGATACGACTGGCTCAATGACCGCTTCAGGATTAATCGCGAGCAAATGCGACTGAGCTGCGACCGACTTAGGCCGAATGTCGATGGCGTCCTGTGTTGTATAAAGTGTTTGTCGAGGCAAATTATCCAGTTCCACCCAATCGCGATCGATGAGGCGCAGGTAGCCAACCCCCATACGACAAAGACGTTCGGCAACCATCGCCCCCAAAGCGCCCATCCCGCATATCGCAACGCGAGAATTCGCAAGAAGCCGCTGCCCAGCCTCGCCTACCTCTACGAATGCTCGTTGACGTCGGTAGCGATCTGGCTTGGGATCAGAGTTTTGCAGGTTTCGATGCATGACACAGCGGTCGAGTAAGGGGCGTAGAGCCACATTGTACTCGATCGGCTGCCTAGTTCCGAACTTCGACCTCAGAAAGCTCAATCCAGTCTGGTCGTCGGAATGTTACGGGGCTATCGGACTTGGAACGTTATTCTCGTTGTCGTCTGTTGCCAAGATAACTCCAGCGGCAATGAGACCACCAATGCCTGCAAGTGAACCCCATCCACCCGGCCCGGATCCAAAACCGCCGCCTCCGCCGCCACTGCCTCCGCCTGAGTACGGCATGCCAGCGTATCCGGCTCCCATTCCAAACGCGCCCAATGGAACCGCCGGTGAAACTTCCTCATTCGCCACTGCATCATTAATTGGTGCCGAAGGACTCTTGCCGATTGGATCGCCCAGTTCAATATTCAGCGAAGGCAATGGTTTTGCGTTGAATGAGACGAGTTTTTCTTTGTCACCCATTTGCTTCGCAAGATCCTGGGACGTCGCGCAAAAACCAACTGCGGCCAGTCCTGCTTCACCAGCAGCAAGCAATCCGTAGCACCCTGACGACAAGCCGCGAACGACGAACTTTCCATCGCTGGCAACTTTGGTTCGACTAACTTCGGTACCTTCTTTCATAACAAATACGGTCATCGAACTCATGTCGACTCGCTCCGTAGCGCGGGAAAGTTGTCCCTTGAGATTGCCCGAAGCATCCAGCATCACATGATGCGTTTCATTCGATTTTCGTGTGGATTCCAACGGGTCTTGAGCGGGGGTCGGATGATTGAGATCTTTGGGCAGCGTTTGACCTCGAATGATCTCATTGGCCCGGCTCGAAACCGGCATCAAGCGCACCTGCAACGAGTTTGGTAAATGCTTACCAGAAACTTCATCCAGTACTGTCAGCGAAAATAGAGCAAGCGAGTCGGCAGTTTCTGCTACCAACGTATAAACCGCAGGAGTGACTCCCTCCATGAGAAAGTCGCCATCGATATCCGTGTCGTCGGAGTATTCGACGTTGCCATTGCGTAAAAGTGAAACCCTGACTTTCGACAACGATAACGTGTCTTTGCCGACCAACGCGACCACCGAACCGCCTATGTTCCGATTCTTGTCGATGTGAATCCATTGGTTGACGTATAGGTCAGCAACCGGCCCAGCCAAGTTAACCGCACTCGGCAATGTGTCAGCGATTGAGCTTGCGGACTTTGAATTGGAGTCGACAGACTTGATGTTACCGGAGGCATCTTTGTCGGATTGCCAAGCCATGACATTCGCGGCGTCGAGAGCGATGACCGCGATACCACACAGCAACGGACGTAGAATGAAGCGCTTCATGGTGTGTTCTCCTGAGAAATCTATTGATATTTACGGCCTGATCCTAGTTTCAGGCCCGCGGAAATCAAGAGAAAACCCCAAAAACTTTAGGCAAGTCCGCTATTTCCAGCGCAAACGCACTTCAGGAAGTGGATATTCCGGAACCGTCAAAGGGTTTTTCCGCTCCGTGCGAATCGCCCAAAGTCGATCATACCCTTTGGCAATCAAAGCGGATCGGGTCTCAACAAAGTCTTTGTCGAGCTCTAGCAAGCCGAAAGGGCCCTCTGCGATCACTGGGGTTCCAAATCGATCATCCGCGATAAATTGTGAAAACGCCGGCGAACATCGCAGATGACATTCTTTGAGTAAATGCAGCATCTCCGGGTCGACTTCGCCGATCACAAAACGAAGGTACAGTTCGCTGTCAGTAATGTGCTCGACCTCGTCTCCGCAAACACGGCAGAGGTACCCCTGATCACATCTTGCCATGACTGTTCCCTACACTAACTCAACCCAAGAACATCGAACATAGAGTATTGTCTTGCTGGTTTCGAAACTAGGAACTTGGCCGCCGCAATCGCTCCACTGGCGTAACAGTCCCGATTGGATGCAGCCACCCTCAATTCAATAGTCTCTCCCATCATGCCAAACACGATGGTGTGCTGCCCAGCGTCGTCACCCACACGCACAGCGTGGTATCCGATCTCGTTATGAGACCGTGCACCCACTTGTCCAACTCTGCCATGCACATGATGGTACAATTCCATCGATTTGGCTACAATCTGCCCAAACTTCAATGCCGTGCCGCTCGGACTATCTTCCTTGAATCGATGATGCCTTTCGATGATTTCGACATCTGCCCCCCCCGGCACATCTTTCAAAGCTCGGGCCGCTTGCTCAACAAGTTTCATGGTCAGGTTGACAGCCACACTCATGTTCGGAGCATAGCAGACGGGGATTTGTGACGAAGCTCTTGCAATGTTTTCGACTTGCTCTGCCGTCAATCCGGTCGAAGCAATCACCAGCGGAATTTTGTGGTTTAAGCAATGCTCGAGCGCGCGCTGACTCCCTTCGGGTGAAGAGAAATCAATGACAGCGTCGATCTGTTGCGGAAACTGACTTGATACGGGTATTCCCAGCGCAGTCATCCCTGCGAGTGTACCGGCATCCTCACCAAGACTCCTCGAATGAGGTCCTACAATCGCTCCCACGAGCTTGAGACTTGGATCGGCATGAGTCAACGCCACTAGACGCCTTCCGTTTCGACCCGAAGCACCGTGTATGGCAATTTTGATTGGATGAGACATGCAACCTCGTGTACCGAATAAATCTATAGTTGAAATGAAATGGGCAGCGTTGGATTTAACTCTGGCGAAGCAACGATCGCAAGGCCTCTAAGACCTCTGCCTCGTGCCCATCAACACTTACCTTCTTCCATACCTTAACGATTTTCCCGGAGGCTGATATGAGGTAGGTGCTCCGTTGAATTCCCATGCTTTTTTTGCCATACATGTTCTTCTCTCGCCAAGCACCGTAAGTCTCTGCGACAACGTGATCCGGATCTGCCAACAAGGGAAAGTTGAGCGAGAATTTATCTCTAAACTTTGCATGCGATGCAGCATCATCCGGACTGACTCCTAGAACAACAGCGCCAAGCTCCTCGAATCTCTGGCCGGCATCTCGGAAAGCGCATGCTTCTCTGGTGCAACCGGGCGTGTCATCCCTCGGGTAAAAATAAAGTACGACCGGCTTGCCTTGATAGTCACTAAGCTTTACTTTTTTTCCGGTATCAGAGACCAATGTGAAAGCAGGCGCTTTCGCGTTCACCTCAAGCCATTCGCTCATTTGCTTCTGTCCTTTCGAGAACAGGCTGCAGATTTATCCGGGATCCATTGCGGGGGATCAATTGCGGATATCGGGCCCATCAAACTTGGTAAAGATCATTCGTCCAGCCTGAGTTTGCAACGTACTGGTGACCACCACGCCCACCGTCTGATTCAAGCGGTCTCGCCCACCCTCGACGACAACCATCGTACCGTCATCTAAGTAACCGATTCCTTGATCGTGCCCCTCGCCTGGCTTCACGACGCGAACTTGAAATCCTTCGCCAGGCAAGAACTGAGGTCGCAATGCAGCCGCAACCTGGTTGAGGTCGATGACGTCGATGTTGTGCAACTTGGCGACTTTGTTCAAGTTGAAATCGCCTGTCACCAATTTGCCATCTAAGTGCTTGGCCAACAGAACAAGTTTCATGTCGACGGGCTGGCCTGCAAATTCGGGAAGCTCACGATCGTACAATACAAAGTCAAGTTTTTCACTCGTACGAAGCCGGTTGAGAATGTCCAGCCCCCGGCGGCCACGCACGCGTCGCAGCTTGTCCGAACTGTCCGCAATGGATTGCAGTTCCAACAGCACAAAGCGAGGCATAACCAACTGACTATCCAAAATACTTGTATCAGCAAGTTCCGCGAGCCGGCCGTCGATAATGCTGCTCGTGTCTAAAATGAGCGGCTTCATTCCCTTGAGATCCCGCGAAAATTCGACGTAGGGAATAACAAATCGGAAATCGTCTTTCGTTTGCAAAAGCAAACTGATGCACGTGTAGCAAAAAATAGTCACCATCAGCAACGAAATGTAGGGCTTGAACCGGTTGCTTTCCAGCAGTGGATCCATGGCGATCGTCATCAAATAGGCCAAAAGTACCCCGATCAACAATCCGAAATAAACCGCCGAGATGACTTCGATTCTTTTTCGGGGAAAGTAGATATCCGCGACCACGACCGCCGTCGCAATGATCAATACTCCGCCGAACACCAAGTACACCATGCTCGGATTGGTAAAGTACTCGGAGCGTGACCAAATGGCCCCGACCCCCCCCACGACGAAGACAAAAATACATCGGAGCAGCACGAGGGCTGCTGTATCTGCAAACGACGCTTTCGATGCTTTATCAAAACTGGACTCGATGCGGGAGGTATCCACGGATTTCCTATCGGTTGAGCGAGAGTTGGGCGGTTACTACTCTTGTACGCAATGATTTCGCAAAACGCCGAGTTTTTCAACCTCGATTTCAACAATATCACCGTCTCTGAGAAATCGGTTCGGGGTTCTGGCTGCCCCAACTCCGGGCGGTGTTCCAGTATAGATTACATCGCCAGGGAATAGGGTCATGACTTGAGAAATGTATTCAACCAATTCTATCGGTTTGAAAATAAGTTCGCTCGTGCGCGAGTCTTGTAAGACTTCGCCATTGATTTTGCAGCTAATCCGTAGATTCTCCGGATTCGCCACCGCGTCGGCTGTCACGATTGCGGGCCCCAAGGGCGCAAAGGTGTCGAACGATTTACCCAGAAACCATTGTTTGCCGGGTTTGTCCTTTTGCCAGTCGCGTGCCGAAACATCATGCCCCACAGCATAACCAAAAATACTTGCCTCGGCTTCCAATTTCGTAGCGTTCTTAACGGTCTTGCCGATCACCACGACCATCTCCGCTTCGTAGTCCACATCGTGACTGACTCTAGGAAGCCGGATCGGTTCATCGGGCCCAATCATGGCCGTAGGCATCTTGCAAAACACAATCGGCTCGGCAGGAATTGGGGAATTGGTTTCGATCGCATGGTCTCGATAGTTGAGACCGATGCACAAGATCTTGACCGGCTGATCGATAGGGCAAAGTACTTTTAGCTCTTGCTCGCTTGTACCAAGTTTTTTTGCAAGGCCCTGAATTCGCGGAACCAAGGTTGGCCACTTGCTGATCAACTCCACCGTCGAAGTGGGTAATGTCGGGTCTGCCAGCGTGAGGTCTTGAATACCAAACTCCAGCGAAAGCCCCCAACCAATCGATTGGTCAGGGCGCAGAAATCGAACGATACGCATAACGTAACAATCCTGGGAAACTACTTAGGCGCGACCGTGGCGATCATACGCTTGCCTTGCTGCAGAGGTGGCTGCTCAAGCTTGGAATACTCGGCTAGCTCTTGCAAAACGTTTTCCATGACACGCCGCCCCTCGTCGACGTGCGCCATTTCTCGCCCACGAAAAATGACGGATACCTGCACCTTGTCCTTGTGCTGCAAAAAACCAATCGCCTGGCGCACTTTGGTTTCTACGTCGTGCTCACCGGTCTTGGGACGAAGCCGTATTTCTTTAGTCTTCGTTTGGTGAGTCCGTTGTCCCGACTTTTTACTCTTTTCGTATTTGTATTTGCCAAAGTCCATGATCCGGCAAACGGGTGGCTTTTCGTTGGGTGCGACTTCTACCAAATCCAACCCGGCCTCTCGCGCTCGAGTGAGAGCTTCGTCGGTGGAGATAACTCCATATTGTGTTCCATCCGGACCGATGACTCGAATGGGTGAAATTCGAATATGACCATTGATCCTAGTCTGATTGCGTTCGCTCGCAGTAACCCTTTCGTTTTGAATAAAAAAACTCCTCTAACCTTGATTCTGGGTCGTATATGCTATGAAATGCTCAGCGGACATAACCAGCCGAGTTTGCCGAATCGTCCAAGTATCCACAAATTGGGGCGGATCGGTCAACAGATCTTTCGCAATTTTAGCGTTTCCAAGTGGATTTGTTAAGTTTTTTCTACTCGGATGGTCTCCTCGTCGGTCCAAAGGCTTGTGCTAGGCAAGGACCGACGCCCTCGACCTTAGTCAACGTAGTTCTAAGTATGGGCAGGAATTCGTGAGAGGCAACAGTTGCACTTGCAACGACCGCCAACAAAGCTACGATACGAACGTGGCGTCCAGAAACCGGGGCGACTGCATCAGCCCTTGTAGCTCAGTCGGTAGAGCAGCTGACTCTTAATCAGCGGGTCCAAGGTTCGAGTCCTTGCGGGGGCATCTTAATACATTTCGCCTGAACAGCACCCTGAAAAACCTGGGTTCAACCAACACTTGGTTCTAGTTCAGGCTCTTATGCTATAGGGTGCGTGGGCGTGCAGCCCACTATCTGACCACCAGACCCCGATGCCTTTTCAGAATCGGCATCGGTAACCGTCAAATAATTTGCTTTCGCAACGTCTTGAGTGTGACCAAGCCATGCGTGGACAACGTGAGAGGGGTTCATACTTGACGGCATTGGAGCCAATTACCGGGTTGCCATCATGGAAGCATCGAGTAAATCGATTGGTTCTGGCGGTAGCAAGTCTTATGAGAATTTGCTTCTTGCGTTTTGTTGATGCGATTTGCGAAACTTGGCGTCACCTGAATTCCTCCGTGATGGCTGGATAAATCGATTTGGTTTGATACTCGTTTAACCCGCAATCGCAGGGGAATTCTCGTTTTATCTGCAAAGAATCACACTAATCGAATCAAACCTTTGCTTGATTCAGGGCTAATCTTCGTGGCTAACCTGCAGCTCATGGCTCACGATAATCAGCCCTACTTCGAAACAGTTTTTCTTGATTCGCCGTATACGTGCCACCCGACCGTTGAACTCGCCACATTTCAATTGAACGTTTACCAACTGCTCTGGAAAGAGTTGCTGATGGCTAATGAGCCCCATGCCACTCTTAGAAATGTTTTGCAGGATGCACGTTGATGGAGATTCTTGATTCGTCATTTGGAACGAATCATCGAGAATCGACAGAATACCGTACGCATGACATCGGAATCTTGCGCTGTGACGCCCTTCGAAAAAGTTGGGACTATCTACTCCACGCTCACTTGCGAGCGATTCTCGGAGTGAATCGGACAACTCGATTCGCATGGGCAACGATTCAATTAGTTGCTCGAACGTGTTTTTACTATGCTGGTCCAGCACGCGAAAACCTCTTGATCAAAGGAAGTATCAACTTCGGCGCTCATAATCTCAAGCACTTTCGCATGCGAAAGTGCCCGTCGATAGGGTCGGTTGCTCGTCATTGCTTCGAATACGTCGGCCACGGAACAAATTCGACTTGAAATATCAATATCCTCTCCATCAATACCGACCGGATATCCCTTCCCATCCAACCTCTCGTGATGTTGGTACGTCATCAATAATTGTGCCTTCGTGACACCCTTGACTTTTGTCAATCTTCGCGTGCCGAGCAACGGATGTTCTTTGATGGTACGAAACTCGAATTCGTCAAGCTTACCAGGCTTGTTGAGTATTCGAAGATCGATGTCAAGCTTCCCAATATCGTGTAAGAGTCCACCGGACGTGATTTCAGCAAGTTTGTCGCCCGTAAATCCTAAGCGTGACGCGAGCAATGAACAATAGAATCCAACGTTGGCGGAATGAGTAAATGTCCCGTAGTCATGATGCAAAATATTGCAGAGCTCCGGACCAGTGAGAGACCGATCGGATACGATTTGGGAGATATGTCCAGCAAGATGTTGGGCGGCACCAACGATGTTATCAGTTTCATTGCGAGCAAACTCGTCAGACAACACACTTCGAACCAACTCCGCTGTTGCGGCCGCTTTACTCTTGGCAGGGACGGTATCGTCGTCCGACCACTCGGAAACCCGGTCTTTGAGATAATCGCGATAGATTCGAGCGTCATCCGTGTTGATGTAGAGTCTAATATCCTCTGTTTCGCATAATCTCTGCAAGCTTTCCGACGAAACCGTTTGATCGGAACCTACAAACAAGATTGGACTCTGGTCAACGCTCTGCCTAACGTAAATGTTAACCCCCACCGGTGCATCACAGCTCAGGCTGCTTGGGGTAATCTGAATTAGTCCATCGTATTCCATAATCGAGCCACAGGACGATTGAACTTTGATATGAGAATGAAGACGCGGGCAAATATAGATCGGTGTTCGATGTGCCACTCGACTCGGAGCAATAATTTATCAACCAAAGCAATTCGAGTTCGCAAATAGCCGCTAAATTCGGCATAACCGATCCACGCGAACCAACGCTGAAGACTTACCAAACGATCTCGACTTTGGCGCCTTGGCGTACTCCGAGCATCATCGAAGCAGAATCCGACACCAAATGCAGTCGTAATGGTTTGCTCGGCTCAATGATGGCGATCAAGGTCATGGGTGGCTGGTTATGTTCGGGAGCAAACAATCCATACGTTTCGTGCTCCTCATCCACGATGACCTTGGTTTCTGACGAACGGCTAACGACGCCCCACTTTTCTTGCGAAATGTCCGTGATCAGATCCCCGTCCGTACTGACCTCTACAACTGTCCCTTGAATTTTCTCTGCCACCGAAGTTCGTCAGCCTCTCGATAGTAATTTCTGGACCCAAGACCATCCAATCGGCGTATTCTACCAATTGATCCCAACCTCCGCGTCCGTTGTCTGAAAAAGTTTGCTTGCATTCCCAAAATCTGGCTAGTGGACAGGAGACTTCGTCCTTTGTTGCACGGTTGTCCTCAATCGTTTTTGATCGGGCTTCATTTGATGAACACGGATTTCGAGCAAGCAAGCTTCCGAAAGCCAGCCAAACAGTTGAGGACAATGGTACTACTTTGATTCGAGCAAGATATTTATTGATTCTCGAACCTTTTTCTCCGTTGCTTCCCCGCCGCCAACAATGATGTGCGCTACTCTACCTTGACGGTCGATGATTACCGTTTGAGGGATAGCCTGGGCACGGTAGGCTCGGGCGATTGCTCCGTCCGAGTCGAGTGCCACGGTAGGGTTGATCTCCAGCCGATTCAGCAAAGCTTGAATTTCGGCAGGTTTCTGTTCGATGTTGACCGCAACGAGTTCCACGCCGGCGCCCTTGTATTCTTGAGCTACTTCATTGAGCTTCGGCAGCGATGCGACACACGGGCCACACCACGTTGCCCAAAAGTCGAGTACGACGATTTTGCCTTTCAAATCCGCCAATCGAAGCATGTTGCCATCCAACTTCTTTAATTCAAAGTTAGGGGCCGCCGCTCCGACCATCTTGGTGTGCATTGCATTCAGCGCGTTGTCTTGATCGCCTCCATCAGGGGAATCCAAGTCGTTTACGAACTTTGGATCCGGGGCATTCTCCAATTGCCACTTGCCAAACCAATTCCATTGCGAATCAGATTCAATCGCATCCCCGAGAACCAAGCGTGAAACTTTGGAAAGATCAACGCGACATGCCCCGAGCTGCGGATGCAGACCATTCAGCACGTCACCGTCCATGTTCTGAGGGACAAAACTGAATCGCGTTCCTGTGGAGAACAGTGCCAAACATTTTAGCTGAGGCGGTTTTGAATCGTCCGCTTGCTTCACAACGGGCACTACTTCTTTCGACGCCGTTTGCTCGTCGGATTGTTTTGGTTCGCTCGAAGGTGCGTTTGCAGGCGGGACAACCTCAGGAGGTTCGGGCAGCCAAATGATTTCCGCTACTGTCTTCATGACAATGGAGTGATCATTGCCGCGAACCTCGAGCGTCGCGAAGTCCTCCGTAAGTCCTTTGAGGTGTCCGCGAACCGCATCTCCTTGGCGAGAAACAATCAAGTGCGTCGGTGGATTTTGGCGTTGTGCTCGAGGCAGGGTCAACAGTTTTTTTCGAGCCCCTTTTTCGATGGAATCCGCACTGCGGTAGTCCAGAATGCGAATGCCGCGAATCTGATCGTTCCCAATCACTCCCACCTCAAACAACTCCGATTTAAACAACGTGTTGGTTTCATTGACCAATGTCACGCTCGCTGGAAAACAGTCCCCGTTCCTTAAGAACAACGATGGGTCATTCGCTTTCAATGGACGCCCGAAGTCAGGCTCAACTCGCTTGATGCCCGAGGTTGTGGCCGAATAGGGAGACTTAGTCACCACCGGTGGTGGATCGGGAATACTAGTCAATGGCTCAATGATGCCAGAAACATGGGCAGTCAACGGGAGCGAGTTGGCTAGCCTCGGTTTCCAGTAGAGATGCATCAAATTCGTCGCACCTGACGTGTTCGTCGAAGGTCCGACTTTGTCGATAAATCCAGTCGAAATTGCCCAGGGTGAAACGAATTTCATCATCCGCGATTGCAACGGATCGGCACCATCCAATGGCTTGTTGCGTTGAGGTATGTTCAGTCCAATCAACTTGACCTCATCAATCGGGATTCGTATGGTCGTTTGCATATCTTCCAATCGCAAAATCACCAAATTGGACTCTTGAGAAAGCGATTGTCCAACATAGCGTGCACCTGACCGGAGTTCCGCCACATACAATTTTGGCTTTGCCGTAGTAGAGTCCTGAACAACTGCAGGTGTTTTGTAAGGAAACTCGATACGATCTACATCGGCAAGTTTGACTCGGCCGATATTTGCATTGCTTTCGGCGAAACTAAAAGTCTGCGTCTCGGCATCGAATTGAGTCGGGCGACCAAGAAACGTTTCGCCGCTTCGGAGTAACGTTTCTGGTGAAGATTCATTGGCAACGACCGCAGTGCCGATTGAACCTGGCCTAGAAAATGGAACTGAGAAAATCGACGGATAGACACGGATCTCCCGTAACGAAATCCGGCCTAGTCCGATATTAGTAAACGCCAAATTGTGTTTTCCGGCCAAGCGTGTGGACTTGCTCAATTGCAATTGGGCGATCACGTTTCCAGCATGCAGCAATACAAATCGCCCTCGATTCGAATCGCAGAGAATTCGCAATGAAATCGAAGTAATCCCCTCGCTTGGCAGTTGAGCTGTGTCTACGTCCGCCGTGGCTTCTCCATCTACCAAAATCGAAATGGAAATTGTTTTGCGAGTTTCCATTTTGCGAAAATGAAGTTCCAAACGCCTTGGCTCACCCAAAGTAAGTGTCCAGTTTGGACTGACTTGTTCCCACGCAACTTCCACGTCGATCGCGGCCAAGTCTGGAACGGTGACCATTTGAGAAATCGAGGTGCCGGTCGTCTCCGTATTGAAGGAGCCCGTTTGTTCAAACCACTTGCTGCGGCCCCCCGGTTTGATCGGAGGATTGATCTGTTTCCAATTCTCGATCGACAAGAGTCCTCCAAGATTGTGTGAATTCTGGATGGATCGCAAAATGCACTGAATCGAATCGACGCTGAGCGCGCGCTTTCCGGCTAACGGGCTATCCACTTCCAAGGTCGATTCGGTGAGCTGTGTAATCTTTCCGGTAATCGATTCGCCATTTTGAAGTTGGATGATAAATTCATTTTGTGCTAAGGGCGCCGACACAGGATTGGGGCTCAGTGACTCCGGCTGAGCGAGCCTCTCGACTTGCGACCATGGCACGATGACGTTCGAATCAAACGCCGGACAACTCCAAACGAGCGAGCCATTTCCTGCCAGCTGGGCCGAGTCGGACACTGTTGCGAACTGACCGCGATAAACGTCTCCCCCAATCAAATGCAATGTTCCGAGCGCCTTATCGCGAGTGGACTTTGAGGCGACCGAATCGGCGGCAATGGGAACTGCTGCGGGAGATTCACTCGCGAACTGCAACGAGGCGAGCAGCCAGAGCGCGGCAATAGAAACTGAATTGCGCATGTTTTCGGAGACCGGCCTATCGTTCGTAAATGGGAAGGAATCGGAAATTGAGGGCGAGGGCCAAAAGGTTCATCGACGTCGCGACAGCCGGTCCAAAATTGCCGTCGAAGTGACCGTCCGAGCGTTGTTTCTTTTTAAGTTCTTGGATGAGATTTTTGTTCCACTTTTCCCATGTCGCCAAGTCAGCTTGAAACAGTGCTTGGGCTTTGTAGTATGCGGTGTACTCTCCGTAGTGATCGTTCACTTCGTTGGAATCGGATGATTTCAAGAAGTTTGAGGTGGCCTTGTACTCCTTGAGATCTTTTCGTCCAGCAATCGCATAAACGAGGGTTGCGATGGAGACACGAGCTGGCGAATTGTCAAAGCCACCCATCCCGCCAGCGTAAGCCACTTGCCCGCTGTTGGAAGTCATGGATGTAAAGTACTTGATGGCTCGATCAATGTTCTTGTCGGGGACTTCGATGCCTGCATTCCGTGCGGCCAGCATCGACATGAGGACAGCACCCGCGACGGACGTGTCCGAGTCGCTAGCGTCAGGCGAATAGCGCCATCCGCCGTAGGTGTTTTTGTCTTGCGAAGTGACCGACGTGCGGATGGCCAATTCGAGAGCTTGCCCTATCGAGCGAGTACGCTTTTTGTCCGCATCGGCTGGCCAGAAATTCCGTTCGTCGACTGCGCCATAGGCTTCCGCAAGTGCCAGGGTTGCAAAGCCATGCTGATACATGCTATCGCCCAGATAGCCCGTATTGGCATTTTGCCCCATGATGATCGCTTGAATGGCCTTGCGAACGGGCGCGCTGTATTTTCCAAAATTGGGATCTTCGCCGGATGCAAGGAATGCCATGAGCGCCAGACCGGAAACACCTCCACCCGACATCCCGCCTGTTTTGGTCCATCCCCCTCGCTCGTCTTGACTATTCTCCATCCACATCAGGCCGCGATCATACATTTCACGGACGTCTCGAGGTACGCTTTGGCCTTGGAACGCAGTGCCGTCACGACCAGGCTGAGCCTCGACGTCGGCTGAAAAGAAACAAAGCGCAAGTGCAACGGTCGACGCAATGGTTCCAGGAAACGATTGCACCTGTGGTTTCCATCGCGATGCGAGCCACAAACAAAGCATGCGGGTGTATGGTTTCATCGCAATCTTGGAAGCTGGGGTAATAATTCTATCGGGGCTATTCCGAATGGTTCATTGGGCGGCAACACATCGGACACCGGTGTCTTTAGCACTCGTTGCTGAGTCGGAGTCCAGGTGATGCTGAGGTCCTTGTCGTTCTCTAATCGTTTAAGGATCCTGGAAAACGGAAGCGAAGAATTGCGCTCCTTCTTGAGCCATTCGCTGACCGCTTCGCGTTGAGGTTTGGTCAAGCCTAACTTGCGTTGCAGACTCAATAGTATTTTGAGTTGTTCGGTTCGCAATCGATTTTGCTCCGTCAATTGCATATCTTGATCGAGCAATGCTTTTTGCTCGGCAGTCAGTTGGCTCTTCAAAACCTTTCGCCAGATCTCATTTTCTTGTTTGCTGGAAGGAATAGTGCCGACCAATTGTTGCACTTCGACCTGTATTTGCTGGAACTGCTGGACGGTCATCTTGGAGTCGTACTTGCTGAGGACCGTTTCGATCTTGGTAAGCAAGTGCTGGATATCGATATCGATCGCCATTTCAAGCTTTTCTTTTTGTTCGTCCGTCAACGGGCAGATCGAGTTGACGCGATCCAGTTCGCGACGAATCTTCTCACGTCGAGATTTCTGAAAAGCAGCTTCCGACCCACCTAGACCGCTGAACAAGGATTCCCGCATGCTTTGACGCGTCATCCGCGGAAAAGCGCCTTGCTGCCACGCATCGTCTAAGTCCTCAGGTTCATCGGCACGCTGGACCGGAATTGCATTTCGATGGTTGAGCGGAGCCACTTGCTGAGCCATCGCAATAACATCCAAACCAACGACAGCCAAAAAGATGATGGCTACGTTCACAGCACGCAATCGGACTCGCACGATTTGGTTTTGGCAGACTCCATCGCCGAGGCATGGGGATGATCTCAATATCGGGAAAAACTGTGCGTTATTCTTTGAGGTCATTTCCTAGCTCCTCAAGTCCGACCGCGGGCTTACCCCGTTCATTGCTTGGCACAACAGCGATCTTTTCCGAACTGCGGCAATCCCCCATCGCATAGCGTTCCGTCAATTCCATGACAGGACAATCTGCGGAAAGAAAAAATGAGCGGTATACTGCTTGGGTATCGCGTGCCACCAACGCTGCATTTTGAGCATCCGTAAGAATGGTCGAAATCCAAACCGTTTTGATATCAGGCAGCAAGGAATTGTTGCTAAACGTAGCTTCGAGAGAACGAAACCATCGGTCCCTCCAGTTATCGTTCAGGACCCTTTCGATTTCTTGCATTTGCTTGGAGCTAAGATTTAGCTTGGTCTGCTGCGTGTCAAGCCACCGGCTGAGCAATGCTTGTTTGCGGTACAGCATGCGATCTGCCAATTCAGAATCATAGAGTTCCAGTTGCTCGCGCCGCGCAGCGGTCGCAAGCCAACCGCGCGCGAGACGCTCGGCCAACCCGTCTAGATCGATATTGCCCCATAGATGCTGCTGGATGCATTTGTCGAGCGACGGTTTTGTCTTGTCTTTCCATTGGTCTTCGGCCAAGTCGACGAGTTGCTGCTTCTGATCTCTTTCGAGCCCACAGAGTTGGTCGATTACAGATAATTCGTTTTGGATCAACCCTCGCATGAACTTGTAGACTTGAACACGGTTGTTCTCCATCTGAACATTATTGGCCGGTGCGAGCGGCATGGCAGGCATCACGTTGAGCTGTAAGGGAGCGACGACGCCCCCACGACGTTCATTGATCGCTTGAATTTGCAGCTTCAACTGCTCCACTTCCACGCGAGCTTTCGCCTCGCGAATTTTTTCCAACGCTTTGAGTTGCCCCTGTAGTTTGTCTGCGGCTGCATTCTCTTGCGACACGGCATTGGGGCTATGTACCAGCAGGATGCCAAGGAAGAGGACGATCGACATCGTAGCTCGCAAGAAAGGTGCTGGGTTCATCTGGATTCGATCCAATGTCATGAGGAGCAACTACGGGAGGGCTTTTCGTTCGAGGCGTTGGAAGTACTCATCGAGTCCTTGCCTGTATTCCTCAGGAAAACTGGTGCCGGTAGTGCCTGTCGATTGTTGCACACCGTGGTCTTGCCTCGCCTCTTTTTCGTTGATACCTGGACCGATCAACGCGATCGCGGCATCCACCGTATCTCCACCGCCGCCACCGCCTGGATCCGAGCCACCGCCGCCACCGCTCTTAGGATTGATGCGCTTGCTTTTCAGAAGCAATTCGATGATCTCAGTTTCGGCGGCAATTGCCACTTTTCCTGTTTCGGGTCGTTCGAGAATCTGCGCTGCCTCCAGCATTACCAGGTCCACTTCCTGCATAAGCTCGATCTCCTTGGCGAACTCCGACTGCGCATCGGGCAGCTCAAGTATCTTGGTTCTCACCACGGCGATTCGATCTTCGAGGTCCAGTTGATCCTTGGCTAGTTCTTTCGTTCTTTCGAAATACTTGGGGAACTCGGTCGCGGCTTTGGCTTGTTCAGCAACGCGGGTCCGATCGCGGAGGTTAATCTCGGCCTCGAGAATCTGCATGACTTCGAGAATGATCGAGGGTGGCAGAGAGCTTTTGGATTTGCTCCCTTTGCATTCGCCCTTGCAAGCAGGATCAACGAGATCTTCGGCCCAACGATCCATGGTGTCCGACCAGTATTCCGCTTCGGCGATTGCCAGCCCCTGGGCTTCGCTAATTCGCTCCGAAAGAATACGTATACCGCCCAACACATCCTCGGACTTCATTTCGTCGAGAACGCTTTGGAATTTCACAAGTGGTCGCCGTTCGTGAAACGCTTCCAAGTCATCGATAATCGTGCTGACCGTATTGAGTGCACGTTCCTCGCGAGTCTTGAGTTGGCCGATACGTCGCTGCTGCTCTGTCTTAAGCCGCTTGAGTGTGCTGCCGAACGCATGATCGATTTCGTTGGACGTAGCGTCGGCAATTTGTATTTGCTCGCGTGAAGCAGCTTTCAGTCGCTTGACCAACGTACTACCCTCAAGGTTGGCCATCAGTTGGTTCAGCTCATCCGCGATTTTCTCGAACTCGGCAAGCAATTCTTCTTGCTGACGAACCGCTTGTTCGATTTTATTCTCAGCCTCTTCCTCCTCTTCCTCGTCTTCGCCAGGCTTTTTGGCTTGCGGTTTGCCCATCACCGTGGTGCTGGGCAGTCGAAGCGATGGGGCCGCCCCACCTTTCTTCTTGGATCCTTCCTGTGGGTCCTTGGCTGCAATCGGGGGCTGCTGCGATGATTCGCGATCGACAATCGATGGGACCGGAGGAGTGGGAGGCTTCGGTTCTCCTTCGGCATTCGCGTCGGATGGATTGGAACCTAGATCTTTGATCGAGCCAGCCATCGGACCTGACTTGGATGCGGGTGACGCTTTGACAAGTTTTTTTGCGTCCTTAGCTTGTTTAAGCAAGCCTGCGACGGAGGGCATTCGATTGGACGCAATGTCCTTGAGTATCTGCTGCATCTCAGCCCATTTCTCAAGATGGCCTACGCCGATCTCAGGGTTGCGAGCAGCTTGCCTAAGCAAATCGTCACCTTTGGCGGTCAAGTTGTTGAGTCGGCGACCGTTGGCTTGTTCTGCCGAGGATTGCTGCTCGATTTTCCGCCGCGTCTCTTCTTGATTGAGTTCGTCTTCGGAAAGATCACGAATTTTTTTGTTGGTGGCCAGCAACTGCAGTTCACGATCTCGAACTTCCATCGACTCGCGATGCCACTTAGTCATTTGTTCGAGAATCCAGGCTTGGTGCTCCTCTGGAGTCAATACATAGAGCAAATGGGGAGCGGAATAAACACGACCGCGTTCGGATAAATAGTCTTCCGCGAACATTCGCACTTCCAGAGGTTGCGGAGAAATCTTGAGCGAGGTGGCCTGGAATGTAGCCATGGCATCGAGTGTTTCTGCGTTTGGATTGCCGGCAACCAAAAGCACTTCGCCGGACGTGGGCTTTGCACTCTGGAATCCTTCGGCGGTTTTCCATTCCATGCCGATATGCTTAACTCCAAAGTCATCTAGCGAACGCACCGTAAATTGGACCTGTTCTGAATCGAGCAAGACTTTGGATCGAGGCAGCCCATCGGAGTAGACCGTAGGTGGCTCGTCCTCTCGGACCGAAACATTGAAGACAAATGCAGTCTTGGAGGTCAATCCATCGGTATCGGCCCATTGCAAGTCGAATTTGCTCGTTTCTTCGAGCGTACCACTTTCCGGATTGAATGATCGCCCCACGACTGCCACCGGTTGTTCTCCTATCGACGCTTTGGCCAAGTCACTGGTAGCCATAGCCGCCAATGCGACGCTGGATCCCTTGACTACCGAAAGCCCACCACCTCGAACGTCCTTGGACAGAGGCTCGCTTCGCTGCAAGTACTTAGGAAGAGTTATGGTGGCGAGGATGCTTTCGAGTTCGGGACGAAGTTTGGGTTCGATGGCAATACTTGGCGTTGCATCGCCGACCGTCAAAGAGAGAGTTGCTGGAGCTATTTGGGGTGGCAATTCGAAATGATAGGACTTGTCGTTGAGCTGGCTTTCCAGTTTCACTTGATTGCCAATCGAAGCTTTCGCTTTGGCTGGGGACCATTCTGAGTTTTCTGCAAGCTTAATGGACATCGGAACGACTTCGCCGTGCGGCACGATTAATTTGTTTGGAATCGAATCGAGGGCGGCAAAAGTGTATCGGTCCACATTGGAAAACGGCGCGACGAAGCGGGCCAACGCATTGGATGCAGCCGTAGGAAACAGGAGCCACAGCCCAGCGGCAAACGCAACACCCACACCAGCCGCAGCTCCCCATCCTCGATGACGCGACATAGGTGTCGCCACGAGCAAATCCCGTTTCGCTGAGTCCTGGGCAACTTGTTCTAAAGCAGCGCGACACAAGGCTGGCGAACGCGACTGTTCCGAGTCGCTCGCCGCCAGCTCGATCGCACCTAGCAGGGAATCTCCAACAGCAGGCATTCGTTTCCCGAGCAACTTAGCAACCGACTCAGGCGAGCGCACTCGCAAGACCCATTTTTCAAACCAGAGTGGAATCGAAGCAACTCCTGCCGTAGCAACCAGCAACACTCCGACACGGACCCAACTCGGCGAATCGAACATGCGATCCAACGCAAAGACCGCCAGAAACCCAAAGAACACCGCAACGCAAGCGATGCCAACGGACTCTAGCATCTTGATGGTCCAAACGCGTCGGCGAAACTCCGCCAACTGTCGAACCAGCGTATCTGGGATGGCTATTCTCTGTTTCGAAGGATTCTCGCTCATGTCGATAGATACCCCATCTCCCAATCAACTGGAATCACGTGCTTGGTTTGCATTCACTCAGAATAAAGCATCTGGCCATGGGCCAATGCGTTTCGCAACGGCGCGAGAGTGCCCTAACAGTATAGAGGACGTGTCAGGAAAAACTCAACATAACAAGTCAACTCCTCGACTTAGTTCTCCTGTTTTCCTTGAAATATTCCCCGATTGATCCAAAAAACCCCTTCGGCTTGACCGGTCGTGTCAACAACAGCAGCGATAAATCGATTGTCTCAAAAACGACCCCCGGCGACACGATATCAAGTTGTCGCAATTCGACTGAGTCTTAGCGATTCACCTGAACCGCCTAAACTCGAAAACCAGAAAGCACGAATCATGGCCAAGTACTATGTCCAAAGTGGATCTCTTCGAGGAGTTGTCGACAGTTTTGATGAGGAATGTGCAGCCGTCTGGGCAATCAACTTGGTCATGCGCCGATCGAGCCAATGCGACAACGACGCTGGCATGTTTGCATTGGATGATACGGTCCACATCAGCGAACGCGGGTTCGACCGGGACGATTGCATCGAGATCGACACGCACATGGCTTTCGTGCAATGGCACCAACTGCAAAAAGCCATCGAATCGCTGTGCGATCGATTGGACGAAATGTTGGACTCCTAGGTTGAGGGTTGCTCGCCTCAAGACGTCAAATCAAACTCCTTGATTTTGAATGACCGTCATCACACGTGCGAACCCTCACGTTTACTGTTACGATGTTGGTGGTCGTCGTTTCGCTGCCTATAGGAACTTCTTTTTATCACACGTGCACTCATGCCGATCCACAAAACTTGGCAAGGTTTCTCCTTTGTCTTCGTCCTCTCTTTTTTGATTGGAGTTTCTGGTTGGTCTCAAGAAACGAGTACGAATCGAAAAAAGCAGGAGGGTAAGAGCCCAATACAAGTGTTTCTTTTGGCTGGCCAATCCAATATGGAGGGCCAAGCGGTCGTCGATCTCGATGGCAAGGACTACAACGAGGGGAGGGGGACTTTAGTCAAACTATTGCAAGAGCCTGGAAAAAGGAACTGCTCGGCCATTTGCGCGATGTCAACGGAGGCTAGCGCCTCAGGCTCAATTAAGCGAATGATGTGTAATATCGGAAAGCGAGACGGCCTCAATGCGCAATGGGGCCGAGATCATTGGAGCACTTTGTTTTCAACTGCGATCTCGGGGGGCGGAATCCCCGGTGGCAAGTGGTTGGGTCGTTCGGACAAAGAAGCAGCTTATGCGGTGGATCGAAGGGTTTCGCCTGAAGATCTTGCCGCAACCGTGTATCATGCGTTGGGGATCGATCCTGAAATGCGAGTGCTCAACTCAGAAAATAGACCCGCGTCGATCGTTGAAAATGGATCGCCGTTATTGGAACTTTGGAGTTGAATTGTCGCCGATTACGTTTAGGTACAGCGTCCCGACCACAAGTTTATCCACAAAATAGCGATCTCACAGGATGAGACGATGATTGCTTACCAGAAATGGGTCGATTCGAAACACGACATGTACAGAGGGGGCGTCATGGTCTCGACCCCAATATTTCAAGACGGACTACGCCGACGCCAGACTTTATCTCCGCAGTGAAGAGGGGCCGCTGGTCTTGATCGAACCATCCAAAGAAAGATTCATTGAACGCGGTAGGTTTGAGCAACCGGATCGAACCAACGTGCCAGCTTGGGCTCATCCCATTGTTGCGAATGGCAAGCTTTATATCCGCGATCAAGACCTGTTGCTTTGCTATGAAGTTGCAACTTTCAAGTAGCTTGACAAACAGCTGTTCATTTTGTTTCGGATGCGTTGTATTCGCCAAGTCTTTCCTTGACAGGTAAGTGCTCTCTCAACTCGAAGCGTGGGCGTATCTGCGAGTTAACAAATGCAGCAACATCAAGTGCCTGCTGGTCCGTTAGGTCTGTCTTATCGAGCGGCATCGCGACCTTTAACCAAGCTGCCAGATTGTCCACCGACGACAGCCCTGCGCCATCATTGCAGGACCGCTCGCCCCAAACTGGCGGGTTGTCCTGGTCACCAAGACCATCTTTCTGATGACACTCTGCACATCGAGCAGAGTACAAAGCAGCACCTCGCGCGACGCTTGCTTGATTGGAATTCAATGCAAGTTGCTTGAGAGCTCCCGGACCAATGGGACGCTTGGGGTTCATCTTCAAGGGCATCCCTTGCGACAACGACGTGATGTAGGCCGTCACCGCGACGGAGACTTCGCTGCCCAGCGGCGGCCGAGTTCCGTTACAACTCCGCATGAAGCAGTTGAGAACTCGGTCCTCAAGTGTTATGACCCGCCCGCATCCTGAGCCTGCTGAAGTATTCGAAAAGTCAAGCCATAGACACGCGGTTGAAGTTGGGCGACGAGTTGCTGAAACGCAGCAAAGTCACCCACTTTGGCCCGGTGCAGCAAGTCTGTCTCCGTAGGTTCATCCAGTAGTTGATTCTCCATTCTGCCTTCCAATTAAAACGCAAGGAAATGTCGGATCGAATCGAATTGCCGATTTCGAACCGAAAGCATTGTAACCTTTTCTTTTCTCATGGCTCTACCCTGACATGACGCACAAAAACCCGCCTCCGAAGAGAATCATCCTCAAATCAATTCTTGGAATTATCGATCGAACAATACGAATGATTTTGGGAACTGGCCTATTGGCCTTGGTCTTCGTAGGTCAACAGACGCCTTGGGGATATCTTGGCCTAATTCCTTTGTTGACGGGAGCTATCGGATTTTGCCCCGTGTACTATCCGTTGGGACTCAGTACGTGCAGTGTGCCAAGGCATTAGTCGAGAGGCAGTCGAATCGTCATCAACTGTCATTGAACACAAATAAAAAAAGACTGAGAGAATGATTAAAAGCATTTCAGCAAATGAACTTCTAAATCTGGTCAATACTTGCGAAAGCATCGATTTGATCGATGTTCGCACGCCAATTGAATTTCGATCGATGCACGTTGCGATCGCTCGCAATGAACCACTGGATCGCCTGGACCCAAAAGCCATTCAAGCAGCTCGCCACGGCTCTTCTATCGAACCGCTCTATGTCATCTGTCGATCGGGTGGACGCAGTAGGCAAGCTTGTGAAAAGTTCTTCTCTGCAGGAGTTACCAACGTGATCAACGTGGAGGGCGGAACGATGGCTTGTGCAGCCGCCGGTGCACCGATCGTGCAAGGCAAGAAGGCGATTCCGTTGAACTGCCAGGTACAGATCATTACAGGACTTACAGTACTGGCCGGCACTGCGATGACCATGGTTACTGGTAATTTCTATTGGCTGGCGCTACCTATTGTAATGGGGGCCGGATTGGTGTTTTCGGGTCTCACCAACACTTGCGCCATGGGGACCGTCCTGGCTCGCATGCCCTGGAATCAAGTCAAGCCAATCTCTGTTCCTCCTGCCACAACGTCGAATTCACAGTCTTGCACCGAACATGCGTCGAGATGCTGCAATTGACCGGTATCTGAAAGAGTCAGCTCGGTGTAACTTCGAAATCTGCCTTCCGTCAAGGCAGTTCCGCCGACCGAATTGGCAAAGACATCTCGCGAACAGTTCGTCATTGATGCTCGATCCTCGACTAGTTTTGCAGATGGCCACGTACCGGGTTCAATCAACGTTCCGTCGAATTCGCTCGTACAGTGGGCCGGGTTCTTCATCGCTTATAACAAACCGCTTTACTTGTTGACAGACACAGAATCTTTAGCAGCCGGTATTGCCAATCGATAATCCACGACTTGCGAAACGGTCGTCTCGCTAGGATGACTTCCACAGTGACTTTGTCGGCCAACTTGGCCATACAGGACTCAAACTGCAGCCCCAAAGACTGCGCCAACTACAGCCGTGATGGCCATAGCCAGCGCGCCCCAGAATGTAACTCGTACGGCGGCCTTCAACCATGGTGCGCCACCTGCGTACGCACCAAACCCACCGAGCAGTGCTAGGAAAAGAATGGACGTGGCGACGACTACCGGAATCAATGCACGTTGCGGCGTCAGCGCGGCAGTCAACAACGGCATCGCAGCTCCAATGGCAAAGGTACCTGCTGATGCGAAAGCAGCTTGCACTGGCCTCGCACTAAGTGTGTCTGAGATTCCGAGTTCGTCCCGCGCGTGCGCCCCTAACGCGTCGTGTTTCATCAATTGGTCAGCCACTTGGCTTGCGAGCATTGGATCAAGCCCGCGTTTCTCGTAGATCGCAGCTAGCTCCGCGTGCTCGTGGACTGGATCGGCTGCAAGCTCAGCTCGCTCGCGTTCGATATCAGCCTTTTCTGTGTCTGCTTGGGAGCTCACCGAAACGTACTCGCCCGCAGCCATCGACATTGCACCAGCTACCAAGCCCGCGACTCCAGCAACAAGAATGTCGTTGCTACTGGTATTTGCGGCAGCGACTCCGACAACTAAGCTTGCGGTGGAAACGATTCCATCATTCGCCCCGAGAACGGCAGCTCGAAGCCATCCAATGCGATCCGTTCGGTGTAGCTCTGGGTGTGGCAATCGCATGGTCCAGGACTCCTTTTGCGGAGATGAATTCGGGATTCTTCTAACCCCGATTCTCACGGGCAAGTAGCACAAGTATACAGCTTCCGTCGTCGATGACGTTGAGGCCAGCTATCCGAGCGGCCTGGTGCGCCTGGTCATCTTCTGCGCCAGGTTGCGTCCAGATGTTCTTAGGGCCAGCGTGTGGGCTCATTCAATTCTCGTGCAAACCAAGCCCTTGCATAGGCCCAAATGCGTTATAGTGTTCGCAGAGGCACCCCTGATTTCACTACCATCTGACTTGATCAATATGCCGTCCAACCCCCATCGGTCGCATAGATGCCTCCGGTAAGATTAGAAGCCTCAGCGGATAGCAAGAAAAGCATCATCGAGACCTGTTCGTCAACCGTCGCGGGCCGCTTCTTTGAGTCGGTGTACGATAGCAGGCTATCCATTTTGATCCGCCCCATTCCTACACCCGAATTGGCTTTGGCTGCCTCTGCGACGAGGATACCTGCGCGCTCCACCATCGGTGTATCTGTGGCTGCCATGTTGACCGAATTGATGCGAATGCCATATGGAGCGTAGTCCACAGCGGCGTTCTTTGTCAGTCCATTGACTGCGTGTTTGCTTGCGACGTAGGCTGGATTGCCCGCAAGGCCCGTCATGCCTGCGATCGATCCTACGTTCACGATAGCACCACCCACCTCTTGAGCCAGCATTTGCTTTAACTCGGCTCGCATGCTACGGAATACACCTGTCGCATTGACGCTTAGTACGTTGTCCCAGTAGGCATCGCTCGCTTCATGGATAGGCGCAAAGATAAGTTCACGTTGCTTAGCGTAATCGGGAGCGTCTCCCGAGAACACGCCGTCCATGACTCCAGCATTGTTGAGTGCCAAATCAAGCTGCCCGTAGGTGTCGACCGCAGTCTTAACCATCCGCTCGCACACGGCTGTGTCCGCGATGTCTCCGAACACAAACGTCGCCTTGCCTCCCGAGCTCTTGATCCCTTGGATGGTCGCGGCACCCAAATCTTGAATCCAGTCCACGCCGACAATGTTGGCTCCCTCCCTCGCAGCACGCATAGCGGCCGCTGCACCCATGCCGCGCGCGCAACCAGTGACGATCAGGGTCTTGCCCTTGAAACGGTCCGATATGAAGTATTCCGCAGCGGTCGGCGCGATGTCCTTTGTGCCGATGCCCTTAGCACGCTCGTTGGCTTGCTCCGTCTTTGCAGAGGCCGTCGCGGCCTGCCCTGCGGCCATCGCGACAGCTGATCCGGTTGCGATTTTGAGCATGTCTCTACGTTCCATCTTGTCATCTCATCTAGTTGCTTAGTTATGTATTAGAAACTCGCTCGGAGGAATGCCATGGTGCTGAACCATGGATCGAGGTCGACTCCAACGGTCCTCTCGGCCGTCGAGCTTGGAAACGTCGCTGCCACATGAGCTTGAAGCATGACTCGCGGTGAAAAGAACCATTTTAGAGTCATGTTGGTTTCGCTGCCGAGATAAGTTCCGCTGAGAAACGAAAAGGCGGGATTTCCTCCGAGATTCGTGGTCTCGTCGGCCGAAAAAAACCAAAGCTGCGGAACCAATTCGATCTTCGGATCCGGTCGCAAACGCAACTGGACACGATGCGTCGATAGATTACTGTTCTGGAAAATTTTAAAGTGATTAATACCCTGTACCCAGCGTTCCCCGTTGTCGCCTGAAAGCAGTGGATCCCATCTTTCGAATCGCGATGAGGAAACGTCATCGCCCGAGAATGATGCGTACCGATACGAAACCGTTGGCGACCAGCGCAACTTGTCTGCAAATACGTATCCTATCTCCGTGGACCAACCCAGAGCAAGCATATCGATTTGATCGTGACGCTGAATTGCCACTTCCCCTGCCATGAACGGTCCTGCCGCCGCAGGCTTGGGCTGCCATCGCATGCGTCCATCGTATACCTGCAACCCCTTACGGCTTAAGACATCCGATGTAGTGAAGTAACTAAAGTTCGACGCTGGCACGTAGAGAAACATCGCACCGAGATCTATTCCGCGCGGTGTGCGGGTTTCGAAATTGACGCCAGCAATAACGGTCTCGGAGTCCACTACTGGCAACTCGTCAGGATCGAGGTAGAACGTTTCGATCTTTGTGTTGTTGTATTTCGCTTGCCCCAGGACAAGCGTGTCTGCAGCCCACCTTGGGTTGGACTGCAGAGCGCCGCGATTGTCGCCATTGGAAGCCGTGTTGGCGATTAGGAATCCATCGCCAACGCCAAATCTTTGACGACCGCCCGAAGCGTTGAAGATAAATCGATCGCCCTTTGTCGAAGTCTCTCCACCAACGATACCCACAAAGGCATCTTCGATTCCAATGTAACCACGCGATTCGTCCGTGAACAATTCCTGTCCAATTGAACCGCTGTATATGCTACTGAAACTCCCATAAGTGAATACATGATCGGTGAGTGGTGTGATGCCCGCAATCCCAGCGTGAACAAATCCTTCTGTCCAATTGTTATATCCAGCTCCCGCAGGGTTGCTTCGAACCAATGGGTTGCCTGAAAGAAGAGGGCCGGGTTGACCGTACCAAGCGTTATCGTTGCCATAATACATGGTGATTCCTTCGAGTCGAATCCGAACAAAAGTACCGTCCTTGTCATAAAGGACGGGAAGATCGCTTAATTTGCGGGTGATGAATGCGCCGCGACCTTCATCTCCTGCGGCCGCGGGGCCAAGTGTAACCAGAACCGTGATAGAGACTCCACCGGTTGGACCAGGCGTCAACTTGATCGTAGTTTTTGCGATCTGCGAGGCGCGACGAGCGCGAGCAAGGTTGAATTCGGCAGTGGTTCGAGAAAACAAATCTCCCGGGAACATTCCTAAGCTGCTACGAACGCGGTCGATGAGACGCTTATCCAATTCGGTATCCGACGAGGGGTTTTCTATTTCGACATCGACGCTCTCAATTCGACCAAACTCCTCAATTCCTCCAGGTGTTTGTCCACGCGCAGATGACGAGCAAAAAACATCCACAGCGAAGACGACACTCAGCAAGGCGAGCGATGCAATAACCGAACGCAGCTCAAAGTGGTCAATCCGTTCCGCTTGGTCCTCGTTAATCATGCTTGACCTACTTGGATCTGGCGTTGGAGGCCACGTTCACCCGCACGGACACAAATCGATGCTTTTCGCGAGTCGATACCTTGTCCTTGCCTTTGTAGTCAATATCAATTACTTCGCTTGCTGTTGAAGACCAAGGGTTTTGAACATCGGGAGTGGCTGGCTGGAAGCGGTCGTGTTTTTATGAACGGTAAGGTCAACCCCGGACAGCATCGAGGCCGTCTCACTTTCGTATCAAATCATTCGATGGCTTTGTGATGAGCCTGAGGCGCTAGCGCGCTAGCCGAGCTTTATGATCGATCGGCTAGCGTCTCAGGCTCAATTAAGCGAATGATGTGTAATATCGGAAAGCGAGACGGCCTCCATCGCCGATGGGCGTGAATGTGATCGATCGAGAGGCAGAGTCAATTTCGAGAACTTTGATAGGTTGCTAGTGCTGTCAGATTAAAAATTGAGGCTGCCTTGAGCCGCAATCGCTAGCTGCGATACGATGATTTGCGAATAAATACGCGGCTAGCGCCCGCAGCTCAACCCAAAAAACTAATCTGGACAATGCACTAGAGTCCGAATAGAAAACCAGCTATCGCTTGGTATAGCTCCTCGTGGAAGATATCCGAATGGTGTCCTGAAAATTGATCACTCATGCTTGGGTTGGTGTGCAAACCGGAAATGTCGCATAGAACAAATCGTTCCTTCAACGCCACGATATCCTTCCGTGCAAAGCCTGGATTGATGGAAAACGTCGACAATCCATCGAATTGTTTTGCTGCTTTGGAAGTTGGCCCGACGGCGCCCAAGGCATCTCGATTGGAGAAGATCGTGGTGAGCTTTGCCAATTGAGCCTTTGGGTACCATTCATGTAAGGCTCTGTCGTGGCTTGAAGTCGTTGCCATGGCTCGCAAGTTGGGGAATTTTTTGGCGATATCGCCATATGCATCCCCTTTCTCCAAATGGTCTGCATCCAGAGCCGCCTGAATCAGAACAAGATTGAGGGACATGGCCGTCAATTGACTTACCGATGGCTTATCGTCCAGGATTTTTTGGAGAGCATTGCAAACGACCTTGCATCCGAAACTGTGGCCTATTAAATGCAATCGCTTTGGCGGTGTTTTGGCGCTTGCAAGCAACTGCAGAAGAAGATACCCAGCATGCTCGCCGACTGCATCCGCTCGCTTTTCCATCGTGTAAAAGCTCGCGGCTTGAAATGTGTTGAAGAACGAATTCTGATCCGAGCTTAACATCGATGGCCAATAGATGCCAATTCCAAGTGAAGAGCCAGAAATTTTGGTTTTTGCATTCGTCGCAGCGAGTATTCGAACCGTGCGTGCAAACTCCACGGTAAATCGATTGTAGTCCTGGGTCGCTCGATTGGGCGTATTCCACCATCCGTGTGAGTAAATGAATACGTCCGAAAAATCGAAAGGGGAATCCAAAGCCAATTTAATGTTAGATGCGATGTAATCGTCCGTAACGATACCATTCTCATTGCACGCAATCACAAAAAAATGCGACATGATTTGCCTCAGAGTTCAAATTGTTTTGGATCCATTAATCTTCGCGAGGCGCTGCGATTCTGTATCATGATTGTAGCGATGTTTCGCAGACGTTGGAAATGTTCTACTGTTACGTTCGTACATTGTCTGCGTTGAAACTGTTGCGGCTTGTTACCAATGCATGAATGAAAAAGGTTGGGATGGACTTCGCCATCACTTCGGATTGCGTGCGGTTGCGTATTGACGAAAATGCGAAGCGAGCGACGGTAGATCGTTAAATATTTTTATCTCCGTCGTCATTTGGCCGCCCCGGGCTTGCTTGGAGTCGGGCTTGACCAAGTTCGAGCGGACTGGCTTGAGGTCAATTCTTTCGCCTGGCACCGATGAGTTTGTCTCCGATGGGCGTAACCGCAACAGGTCGAAAGTTCCGTCTGACAGCCTTCGTGACCAGCTGACCGCTAGAAACTTCGAAGACGGCAGCAGGTTGCCCCCTAAATGAAACATCCACTGCAGAATCATTTTCACTCTCATGCGGCCTGAAGACTGTTATGCGTTGATGGTCCTTATTGAACACGATAGCAGCATTTCGAAATCCGTCTGCCACGGGTCTCTCCGGAGACGTGCGCCCTCTGTCCTCCGGCGGAACGGGAAAGTACTCTACCAGGTCAACCAACACCGAGTTAACTCGTTTACCAGTTGGAATTTCATATTTTTCAATTCCAAGTCGATGGGTTTCTTTCGGTCCACCGCTGTAAGAGCGATCGAGGAACGCAATGAGAAGTTGATCGTTTTCTGTAAAACGTACACGTCGGCCCCGGTTGTCAACAACCGATCCGCTCGAGCTTGCTCGGGGGACATATAGCTGGGCGTTCCAATGATTGCGCCGGTCAAAGTCATGCTGCTGTCAGCATCGACTCGTCGGGCCAGTCCAAAGTCCGAAACATGTGCAGTCCCATCTGTGTCGAGCAAGATGTTGGCCGGCTTTAAGTCGCGATGCAAAATACCACGCTGATGAGCGAAATGAACTGCGCGACTCACTTGAACAAGAAGTGAACATGGTTTCTGCTCGCATTGCCTTTTGGCTAGGAGAAGAATGCAGCGAGATCGCACGCTGTGCCAAAAGCTGGCTGGATACCGTGATGTCCGCTTCAAGCGACTGCTCACGGCGAATATCTCGTTTCTGTCGCAGCCAGTGTCGGCGATGGTCGCGTATATTGTTGTCGAGCACAGTCCGCAGCCAAGCGCATAAGGCATCGGGTTTATCCGGCAATTGTTCCCGCTGAATATGCGCCTCCAGTAGGGTTTGCTGCACTACATCCGTTGGGTCAATTTTTCTTTGCCGATCATTTTCAAGAAAAAGTCGAGCCAACAGAAGTAGATACGACCTGTACGTTTCAAGCCGATTATCAATTGTATTCATTTGTTCTTCGGACATGGACAACTCCTATTCCTAAAAGCGACAACCATTGTCCTGAATTGCGCGCAAAATCGAATTATTTAGCAAATCAATGGGGGCAGCAAATCAATGGGGCAGGCCTCTTTGATTGGTTTTACGGGCAATGGTCGGACTTTTCGGC
>JBEBHM010000844.1:0-3521 GCA_040080875.1 Pirellula sp. | reverse complement strand
CAGTACGAGGGTCCGTGAAATCGACCAAAGCACGCCGCTGAACGCAATCAATTGCAAGACCGTCTCGATGGCCAGCAGAAAATAGTAGATGGACCTCAGAGTAAATGTGTTGATATCTTCGGCAATGCGCTGGTCGGGGTTGTCGATCTCCGCATTGAAAGCCAATTTGTAAAATGCATTATTTCGGAAATACGTATCCAAATAGTTGTGTGTCAACCAACGGCGCCAGGAGTTGACCAGCTTGTCTCTCACAAAGTAATAAAAGACATAGATCGGTGCTGCCGCTGCGATCAGGCCGACGGTCTTGTAAATCGAAACCCAATAGCGGCCAGAATCCTGGACTGCGAGCGCGGACGTGAATTCCCCGGCTTGCTCGTTAAGAAACACGCTAAAAAGCGTGTTCCCCAATAGCAAGATCGCCAATAAGGCCAAAAGACAACGGGCTTTCCATCTCTCTTCGGAATACCAATAAGGCTTTGCCAGCCCGACAAACCGCGGCATACTTCGATGCCTCCACCTAAATCTCGCCATGATGATTTCGTTGAGTGACCGTGTTTCCGTCCAATGCAAGTTCTATGGCGGACGAGACCATGAATTTCTGGGATCTTACTCGATTCTGGTGATTCACGTACAACAGCTCTGTTTTATCCCGGTCAGCTCGGCTCGCAGCTCCTTCGTGATACAATGAACATCGAATTCCAAAACGAAGCTCGATCGGAGTTGCGAATCATATGCCCTGCGAATCCCTTACTTCTCTAGTCGTGCGTTCTATTACGACTGACTTGTTTACCGCTTTTAGGTAATCCGGCTATGAACTTGCAGGTAGTCCTCGATTGCATTCCATTCGCAGGTGTTCTTTACCGTCAGCCCGTAAGCGAGACAGGCTTCGAAGCTGTTTCGCACCCCCGCGAGCGCAGCCACTTCGATTGTCAATCCACGCAGCAAGCATTCAACAATAGCCGCTGTGGCTGCATCCCCGGCGCGGGTTGAGTCGACAACCTTTCGATGGATATCGAAGTATGCCGGAACGCGGATTCGAGTCGCGCCGTCGCTGGCATAGATGCCGTTGGCTTCGCATGTTATGAACGCAAATTTCGCTCGACATCGAACGTGGATTTGTTCGAGCTGATCGTAAATCGCTTCACGACCGGTAAGGATGGCTGCTTTGTAGTGATTGCATATCAAAGCGTCACATCCTGGATCAAAAACATGCTCGATCAGTTCCAATGACGTCCTTCGTGCTTGCGAAATTGTTGTAACGAAACGCAAACGAGGTCTGACGAAAACAAAACTCCGGATAGTCCATGCCTGCCCCTGCGAATTCTGGAAACATTTTCAAACATCTTCCCTCTTAGCAAATCATATTCGAGCTCGGTGCATGTTATTCTTTCTTTAATCAGTTGGTCGCCTCCCGAAGTAGCTTTTCGTTTGAAACAACTTTGGCAGCGCGGAGTTATCGACCATCAATTCTCAAATGGCGCGAGTTAGGTTTTCGAGTCTCCATGTATTTCCTTTGGCTCCCATCGGTAGAAGTGTCAATCAGTCGTGTGGCAAAGCGTGTTCGGGAGGGCGGCCACAATATTCCGGAAGAAGTCGTTCGCCGCCGATATGTGCGAGGGCTAGCAAATTTATTTGAGCTCTACATTCCTGTGTTAACGACAGTCAGCGTTTACGACGGAGCGTCGTTCCCTCCCAATTTAGTTGCTGAATTTGATGGTGAAGAGGAACATGTTTTGGACTATACTCATTGGGAATGCATCCGACTGCAGGGTAAGGAAGCGATGAATGATTAAGAGCAAGGTCAAAATTGCTGGTGAGACAAGGATGCGATTGGTCTCTTACAATCCACAATCAGTGAAGCCCTAGACACCTCCATACGCGTTTGGCTTGCAGTCCAAATCGCACTTACGCCTCCTCAATGAATTGCCGGCGCTGCTCGGTCAGGGCCTCGGTATTCCGTTCGACTTCGGCCAGTTGCCTTCGGCACTCGGCAAGCGTCGCACTGACCGCCGCGATGGTAGTGCCACAGGCCGACGATGCTGCCTGGATCTTCGACTTAACAACCCAGTCGGAAATCAACCCGTCGAAAAAGGATTCGGCGAACGTCGAAAACCCATCGATGTGGACGGCGACATGGAGCCGCAGGCTCGCATCGGCCAGTTCCTCTTGAAACTTGCGAAGCAACTGCTGGGCAGCGTGGGCGTACTGGCTCGCCGTGTCAATTCTTGAAAGCTGTGCTTTCGTAGCTTTGAAACCGTCTCCTAGTTCATCCCCAGTCCATACGTCTTCCGCAGACCGCAGTTCTGCGCGAACTCTCTCAAGAGATTCTAGTGCTGCGGTCCCAGCCTGCATCGCCTCTCGAAGTTCCAAGCTGTCAGCGCCAAGATCCACAAGTTGTTCGACGAGGCCACCCAAGGCTTCGGCCCGCTGATCTCGTGTCTCGACCAGGAGCCGGTGCTTCTCCTCAACCAACCGCACATACTCGCTATCGGCATCGCGAAAGTCAATTAGTCTCTGTTCCAATCGATCGAATTCCATCTGGGCAAGCTTAACAGCTTCGACGGCCTCCGCGTGCTTGAGCTTGGCAGAAAGATACTCCTGGTTTCCCTTTTCCATCCGCTCACTCCTCGTGCCGAGGATGGTGAAGAAGAGCGACATGACGCTAACCCCTTCGAGTTTTCCCACATGGGCTCGCTCGCTACCAAGCAACTGCCTGTGTTTGAAGCAACGCTGTTGCTGCTCCTGAACTTGGCGCTGGGCCTCAGCCAACATCGCTTCTATCTTCCGCTTGGCTCGAACCCGTTCCTTCGCGCGCAAGAGTTTCTCGTTAATCCGCAGCAACATGCAATGGTCTCCGATGTAGGGTGGAACCTTTTCCCGTGGAGCCGCCGCGTAACGCTAGGTTCATGCCACGTGCTACGGTGGCAAGAGTGACGAACACTCTCGTTGCTGGTTGCGGCACACAGCTCTTTACCATACCGGATCACCGTCGCATAGGGTGCCGTATGGCATGAACGCTTCGTGCGCTCGTAGCTCCTTCATGATACAATGGACTCCGAATGTCAAAACGAAGCTCGATCGGAGTTGCGAAGAAAATGCCCTGCGAATCCCTAACTCTCCCAGTCGTGCGTTCCAGATGGGTGTGCCTGCTGGCTGTTGCCTTTGGTTTATTGTCCAGCTTCGAAGTTCGAGCGGTGTTTCTTACGCCCGACGATCCGAACGATCGTCTTGTCGAATTTGATCGTGATGTCCGCCCCATACTTTCCGACTATTGTTTTGGATGCCATGGCCCTGACTCCTCCGCCCGAAGAGCAGATCTTCGCCTGGACCTAAAAGAAGGACTCTACTCCAAAAGCGCAGAACATTCTATCGTGGAACCTCATCACACCGAACGAAGCGAATTGATTCAGCGCATCGAGTCAACCGATGCTCAGTTTCAAATGCCTCCACCGAGCTTCGACCGACGTCTGTCCGCTCGCGAAAAAACGGTAATAAAAAATTGGATTGATCAAGGTGCTGCC
>JBEBHM010000843.1:0-3521 GCA_040080875.1 Pirellula sp. | reverse complement strand
CACGATCGTCGGCTTAAATACTTAACCCGGCGGTCAAACAAAGTTTGACGGGGTTGGTAAAGTTGCGGGAGCCGGATTTGAACCGACGACCTCGAGGTTATGAGCCTCGCGAGCTACCGGGCTGCTCCATCCCGCGAGTCCAATAGTATCCATTTCCATCCCCAAGTCCACCCCAAAATCCATTTTCTACTTCATTCGGATCACTATCCCACGTCCGACGCGCCTACACCCTCGACTAACTACACAGACTACGCCTCGAATCCCATGGCGCAATCGGATCGCAATCCCCTAGTGCTCTGTCCAGATTAGTTTTTTGGATTGGACCTTGCTAAAGGTCCTGTGGTTCAGGGATCTTTAACAAGATCCACTACGTCCCACCCCAATCTTTAATCTGGACAATGCACTAGACTAGACTAGTCTTGTCTCTACACGTTGACAGTTTTGAGCAACTTGAGAGGCTCAGAATGTTGATGTTGCCGAGTTGCTTGCAGCGGCTTTGCCGCGCAGAGCTTGAATCGTGTGGCTGTTCTTTTTGAACCCTAATACGGCGATGGGAGAGAAGAGATATCGGCTCCTTCGTTATCTCACGGATTGTCTTCGCTCTATTTTCGGTCGAAGATGCGCTTGATGGCGTAGATCGTTGCCGCTCGACCCGCTCTCGCAATCGATGTCGTCAATGGAATCTCCTTGGGACATACCGCAACGCAATTCTGCGCGTTGCCGCACGCCTGAATACCTCCCGCAGATGTCAACGCTTCCATGCGCTCGTTGGCCATGTTCTTGCCCACGGGATGCGAGTTGAATAACATCGCTTGAGAAATCGCGTGCGGTCCTACAAACTCCTGATCGTAAACAGCGTTCTTGCGGGCTGAATAGTCGGCGTCCGATTCGCCGGGCTCTCGCTGCAATTCAATCTTGTTGAATTGCGGACAAGCCTCCAAACAGCAGCCACAGCTCATGCACTGGCTCAGCGGATAATTTTGCTCTTGCTCGTCGCGCGATATTCGTGGGCCCGCTCCCATGTCAAAATAACCGTCCACCGGTACCCATGCCTTGACCCGCTCGAGCGAACGGAACAAACGCGATCGATCGACCGCAAGATCTCGCAAGACCGGGAACTTGGTCATCGGTCGCAACTCGATCTCGTTCGGATCATCCTCCATCAAACGATCGACCAACGCGCTGCAACTTTGACGAACCCGACCATTGATTACCATCGTGCATGAGCCACAAACTTCCTCCAAACATCCGCATTCCCATGCCACCGGGGCGACTTTCTTGCCCTCGCTGGATTTGGCTTGGGCTGCCACCTTTTGCAGGACGCTGATCACGTTCATGTCCGGCTCGTAGTCCACTTGATGCCGTTCCCAATACGCTGGCAGCCCAGGGCCATCCTGCCTCAGTACACGGACGTTGACTTTCGTAGGGCGTCTCTTCTCAGCGGTTTCGTTTCCAGGTTCGTTCATTTGCGATGTCGATAGATGATTGTGTCGTCGTGGTTATTTTCAAATAATCGTTTTGCTGCGGTCTTGCCACCGTAGCTACTTGTGGTTGGCAGGAAATGGCCGATCAGGATGTCGCTTTGGCCAATTGCTTGGCCGACCCGTCCGATTGTTGTCCGCGAGCCTTGGACCGTTCGTTCCAAACTTGCTCGATGACTTCCGCACCCACCAGCCCATAAAGTCTCGGCCGCGGTGGCAACAAGCGTGTGTCGACCTCTTCGTAGCTAAGCTCGGGCTCGGATGCGCCCCAAGTACAAATGGTGGACTTCAGGAATTTGCGATTGTTTTCTTCGAACGCATCGCACCACTTCTCGGCCTCGTCCCGTTTGGCAACCGGATCGGTGGCGACCAAGTTGGGCATCGAATAGGCTGGCTTGAAGTGAGCGCCGCGGCTTTCATCGCGATGCAATGCTCCCTTGAGAATGCACATGGCGACCGGAAACATGTCCTGCACCGCCTTGGTAAAGATGACGTTTTGATTGGTCCAACTCCCCGTGTCGGAAAGCGCACACTTGGCAGCTCGTTCATTGAGCGAGCAAACTTTGGCGTACGCCTCGGCCAGCTGCTTGTTGTCCCGAACGACAGTGGCCGCCCGCGTCATGGTGTCACCGAGCTCTTGATGCAATAAATACGGATTCTCGTCACCAGAATTATTGGAAAGCAACTTCTTGTGACGAGCCTCTTGAACGGCCAACGCTTTCTCAAAAATGCTTGCAGGCAAATCGGCGACGGCCTTATTCCCCTTCATCCAATTGACGATGCCCGGCCCCAGGAACAGGCCACTAAAGATGCAGCTCAACAAGGAGTTCGCTCCCAATCGATTGGCTCCGTGATATTGATAATCGCATTCGCCGATCGCATACAGACCAGGAATGTTCGTCGATTGATTCTTGGGTGAACCGGGCAGCAACCCGCCATCCGCATTGGCTTCGTAGTCAACCCACAATCCACCCATGCTGTAGTGAACCGCCGGAAATATTTTCATCGGTTCCTCGCGAGGATCGACCCCTTGGAACTTCTCATAGATTTCGAGAATACCACTCAGCTTGCGATCCAGTTCGGCGCGAGGGATATGAGTCAAATCGAGATACACGCACATCCGCGTCGGATCGACCGAGAGACCTTCGTTGACGCAGATGTTAAAGATCTCGCGAGTCGCAATATCTCTCGGGACCAGGTTTCCATACTTAGGAAATCGTTCTTCGAGGAAATAGTACCGTTCGGCTTCTGGAATTGTTTTTGGATAGCGAGCATCGTTGGGTTTGCGAGGAACCCAAACGCGGCCACCTTCGCCGCGAGCCGACTCGCTCATCAATCGGAGTTTGTCCGCGCCGGGAATAGCGGTCGGGTGAACTTGAATGAATTCCGGGTTGCCCATCTTGGCCCCGGCTTGGAAGCAACGGCTCGCAGCGCTCCCCGTACAAAATACAGACATTGTCGAGCGACCATAAATCAAACCATTGCCACCGGTCGCAACCACGACGGCATCCGCGCGGAACGATCGGATTTGCATGGTCACCATGTCTTGTGCAATCGCTCCGACACAACGCCCGTTGTCGTCCAAAATCGGTCCCAGGAAATCCCAGAATTCGTATTTGGTAATAAGCCCTTCGGACTCGCGGCGCCGAACTTGTTCGTCGAGGGCGTAGAGCAACTGCTGGCCCGTGGTTGCGCCTGCAAAGGCAGTTCGCTTATAAAGTGTTCCGCCGAATCGCCGTCGATCGATAAAGCCTTCGGGGGTTCGATTGAAAGTAACTCCCAACCGATCCATCAGGTCGATGACTTTCGGAGCCCAGTCTGCCATTTCTTTGACGGGCGGTTGGTTTTGAAGGAAGTCTCCACCGTAGATCGTATCGTCAAAATGCTTCCATTCATTGTCACCTTGTTGGCGTGTCTGGTCATTGACGCTGTTGATGCCACCCTGAGCACAAACGCTATGCGAACGTTTGACCGGAGTAATGCTCAGCAAGTCCACTGGAACGCCCAACTCTGCCAACTTCATGGCTGCAGCCAAACCGG
>JBEBHM010000842.1:0-3532 GCA_040080875.1 Pirellula sp. | reverse complement strand
CTTGTACAAAGCCAACTGCGGCAAGTGCCATGTTCTCTTCGAGGAAGGGGGGCTCATCGGTCCCGCCTTGACGCAATTCAAACGCGATGACTTGGTAAGCATGCTCGTCAATATCGTGAATCCGAGCCAGCAGATTCGTGAGGGGTATGAGTCCTTTCATGTGCTGACCAGCGACGGATTGACGCTGAGCGGCTTTATCTCGGATCAAGACAGTCGAAGCGTCGTGCTCAGGACGGCGGATGGGCAGACCATGGTGATCTCTCGCGAGGATATCGACGAAATGAAAGCCTCTCCGACATCGATTATGCCAACCGGTTTGCTGGACCAACTCGACGACCAGCAAGTGCGAGATTTGTTCGCGTACTTAAGAGCAACTCAACCCCTGAATTAGCAAGCGCATGCACCGAACTAACATAGCGAAGCGACGAAGTACCGTGCCAAATGATGACACTTTTCGGCGATCGCCAGTACAAACAAGCTCGTTCCCAGGCTCCTGCCTGGGAACGAACTGTCTTGGAGGCTCTGCCTCCTGCTTCGATGAATTCAACGTCGCTAAGGCAGGCGGAGCCTGCAATTCATCTGGTTCCCAGGCAGAGCCTGGGAACCAGATGCTGGCGATCAGCGAGAAGTGTCCGAATTGTTTTTCCGTTAACAGTCTGCTGGGGATTGTGACGGTCATTGCGCTGGCAAATTTAGGCAGAACGATGGGCGCAGACGATTTCCCAAAGGTCGACGTCACCAATATCCGGCGAGTCTTTCACAACGGCGAGCACAATGCGTTTACCGACTTGGTGCGATTTCGAAACCGATATTATTTAACTTTTCGAAGCTGTCCCGACGGGCACATGGTGCATCCGACCTCCACGATCATCGTGCTTGCAAGCGATGATTTGAAGGAATGGAAACAAGTGCATCGATTCGGGGTCGCCAAGCGAGATACTCGCGACCCGCATTTTCTCGTTTTTCGAGATCGATTGTTTGTCTATACGGGAACTTGGTATAGCGGCGACAAGACTCTACCTCGCGATGATTATGACTTGAACATGCATTTGGGTTATGCGGCATGGTCTGCCGATGGGGAGCAATGGAATGGTCCCGTTATGTTGGAAGGGACGTTTGGACACTACATTTGGCGAGCCAGCACGTTCGGCGACAAAGCGTATCTATGCGGTCGACGCAAGGTGCAATTCCAGGTGCTACCGAGAAGCGAACGACGCGAAGTGGAGTCGGTCATGCTTGAGAGCGATGACGGCTTAATCTGGCGAAAACGGTCCCTTTTTCAAGCAACGGGTGGCGATGAAACCGCTTCGCAGTTTTTGAAGGACGGAAGCCTGTTGGCCATTGGACGCCGAGGCAACAACCCAGCCCAAGTCATCAGGTCGAGGCCACCGTTCGATGTATGGGAGCGGCGAGATCTCGACCGTTACATCGGAGGCCCATTGCTTGCGAGTTGGAACGGCAAGTGGGTTGTCGGCGGTCGAAAGTCCATCGGCGAGGCGGGGCCAAAAACATCGATGTACTGGCTGCGGGACGATACGTTGCACGAGTTTGCGGAACTTCCCAGCGCCGGCGACAACTCCTATCCCGGCTTTCTGGAATTGGGACCCGAGCGAGCGGTCATGTCGTGGTATTCCACGCACGAGAAGGACGAGGCGGGCAAGCAGATAACCGCCATTTATTTGGCCGATCTAGCCATTCGAGAACGCTAAATGATGGCGCATAATTCTGCCGTAGCGGAATGCGTCAAGCATTTCGTTGATTTCCTTCATTTACGAAAGCCCTCGAGTGCTTCCGCTGCATAAAATCAACAAGCCCTAAAGCGTTTCGACGACGCCTTGAAAACCTTGACGGTTTCCGCTACCTGCGAGCAAAAAAGCGCAGGCTCAACTAGCGAGTGGTATTGACGAATCCTTTAGGTAGACCGTTCCGAAAGTCATATCTTTGGGTAGAATGTCTCGCACTCTGCCCGCTATTTTCACCTACCTTACTTGATACTTTCTTTTGGAGTGCGCATATGCTTAAACGACTTCGGTTACTTACCCTTGGATTGTTTGTTGCTTTTGGTTCGATCTCAACTACCCAAACCAATTGCCTGGGAGATGATTGGCCAACATTTCGGGGCCCGAATCGAACCTCCGTGGTCAACGATCCAAAGCTTCTCAAGTCGTGGCCAGAGGGAGGCCCCAAATTGGTCTGGGAAGCATCTGGCGCTGGGCTTGGTTATTCGAGTTTGGCCATTGTTGGTGACAAGATTTTTACTCTAGGAAGTGGACTGTCTGCACAAGAAAACTCCGACGAATCCTTAAAGTGCTTTGACCGTGCAACCGGCAAGCAACTGTGGTCAACGCCAACCGGCGCAGCATGGAAAGATCGTCAACCCAACTGGGAAAGTTCCCGAAGTACACCCACCGTTGACGGCAATCGAGTCTACGTTGTTACGCCTTATGGGTCCCTCGTTTGTTGCCAAGTGTCCGATGGAAAGGAAGTTTGGAAGAAGCATCTTGAAAAAGACCTAGGTGGCAAGAAGGCAGATTCTTGGGGATACAGCGAGTCGGTGTTGATCGATGGAAACAAGCTGATATGTACGCCAGGTGGTGCTGCAGCGACGGTTGTGGCCCTCGATAAAGCAACCGGCGAAACGATTTGGACTTGTAAAAACCCAGAGGACCGAGGGGCTGGCCATGCTTCGGTCTCGATTTCCCGCGTCGGCGGAACAAAAGTGTATGTTCAATCAACTGGAAGCGGGTTGATGGGTTTTAGCGAGAAGGGTGAGCTATTTTGGACGTATCCCATTCCAAAAACGATCTCTGTAATTCCCACTCCAATCATCAAAGAGGATTTGATTTTTTACTCAGTTGGTTATGGGACCGGGGGAGCATTGATTCGACAGGTTGCAGCTACAAACGGCAAAGTGGAGTTTAAGGAAATCTACGGGCTGAAAAAGGAGCTTGGCAACAAGCACGGCGGTGTGGTTCTAATCGGCGACCACGTTTACGGTGACTCGGAAGACAAGGGCGAGCCGTACTGCGCTGAATTGATGACGGGAGCAATCAAATGGAATGCACCTCGCACCGGCAACAAGGGCTCGGCAGTCGTCATTGGTGCAAACGATCGCATCTACATTCACCATACAGATGGCCGGATGATTCTCGCCGAAGCCAATCCAAAAGAATACAAAGAGGTCAGCAAGTTCACGGTACCCAAGCCAGACGACCGTCCAAGTTGGTCACATCCAGTGATTCTGGACGGCAAACTGTACGTACGTGAACAAGACAAGATCATGTGCTACGACATCCGTGGCTAGTGTAAAACGATTGTCCCAATCGTTTCTGGTCTTGCCCCCAGTTGGCTTGTTCAACTGGGGCAGAAGGCTAACAGCTAGAATCTCTTCCCCACTTCACTCGTCCCCGGTCGGCTTGTCGGCTTGTCCGACCGGAACGCAAGGATCGTTTATAGCTATGAACCTGATTCACCCGTGACGCGGTTGTCACGGGGGTCTTTCAAATCGCTCGGTCTCTTCTTCTATTAGCAT
>JBEBHM010000841.1:0-3535 GCA_040080875.1 Pirellula sp. | reverse complement strand
TCGTTGTATTGCACACTCGCCTGGATATATTGCCTTGGGTGGAGAACTTGCGGGCTCCATGGTTCGAACTGTACTGTGCCTTGCGATTCGTTATGAATTTCAACAAGCAGTTGGTCGAACGAATGCGGAGGTTGTTCGGGTGGCCACGGGCTGGGGGGGAAAACGACTGTCTGGGATTGCCCTTCAGAAAGCGTTACAGGCTTAGCTGATGCGACGAGCACGGTGTCAACAACAGCATCCCTCCATCGTTTGGCTACTTCTTTGGATACTGTACCAACAGGCGGTTTGTGTCCCCGATTCGAGCCAAGGAGCACATGACATTCCAAGGTAGTCGAAGTTGGTAAACTGTTTGTTAACGTCAAAGCAACGCTGTTGACCTGATTAGCAAAGAGCACGGAGCCCATCCTGTTGTTGTTTGCCTCAGCGATCCTGCGTTGAGAGTCCATTTTAGGTATCGAACACAGAGTGTTATGCCACTCGAGAGAGACCATTGGACGATCTGGCGAATCGAGGGCAATTAACCCTCGTCGCAGACTTGCACCTTGTGAAGCCTGGAGCAATATGGGATAGGGATTCAGCAAGTCACGTTTACGACGTACCGATAATTGATGTTTCATTCTTTGCGTTGCTTGATTGACGGCAATTGGAACACCGTTCTTAATTTCCAGCCCATCGACTTGAATCGAAAAGTCTTTCGCATCAAAGTTGGCTTCAAGCATCACTGGAGAACTCAAGGACGCGTTCACGATCTGGAACTTCGTTTCCGACGACTCGTCGACCGCCAGATTCAGCTTGGAATCAACGGTAAGACCGAGGGAAGGACTCAGGCAGGGTAGAGGGCTGATCGCGAGATCCGTTCCCAGGCCAGCCCACTGCTCCACGCGTTGTTCGATGGATTGAATGTCCAATGTGTTGGCCCCATACAGTTCCGACCGGCATCTGTCCAAATTCATCGCAACAATCGCATGTGTCGGATCGTTTGCGCTTTGTACTAGATTCGTCAATTGGTCCAATTGTTTATTCCAGTGCTGCTCGACAAAGATCCAAAAATGCGATTGCTTCGGCAACTCAGAAGAATGCCGAGTGATCCACTCTTGAAGTATCTCGATTTGGGTATTGTGCAGCTGAACGTATTCGTTGGATACCTGGACGATTTCTTCTCTCGAGCACGCCACGGATGAAAGTTTGGCCTTGAGGGAATTAATGCCGCCCACCCATTTGACGGCGAGAGAACGATTCCATGGTACCAGCAACTGAAACAGCAGGTCGGATTGTTCCTCCATATCGCAAACTAATCCCGTTGCATCCGTTAGCGGCTTCAAAGCTAAGGGAACAGGACGGCTTCGCGATGGATTCGAGCACGTGACGAGGTCAGCATATTGAAGCCAACGTTGCCGAACACGAGCGAGTTGATCGATCGCCGTTCGATACATAACGAGTGCTTCGCGGTTCTTCGCTTCTGCGATAGATTCCCAATCCGAGTTGTGGCGGTCGGAAACTAACCGTTCAGCAGTGACTCGTTCCTGATCTGCTTGCAATAGCGATTCCTTGCACCACTCTTGAGCGAGTGGATCGGATGCAATTCGTTCCGACAATAGTCGAGCTTGAATCAATGACCGCTGAAGAGACCACGCGAGCATTGGTTGGGACAACACCTGCTCGGTCCAGAGGATCTCGTCGAATTCCTTTTGATGGTCGGACAGTGTATTGAGCCAACTCGCAAGCTCGCGCGAGGAGTTTGAGCCCATTGTTAACGAAACAAGTTGAGATAGCAGTTCGACGTCAGATTGCAATGAATGGCTTGGCAACAAACCTAGCGATCCGAGCGTCGCGTTGGCCGTCAGGCTCTTGCTCGGCTTCTTGAAATTCTGCGCCATTGTGTTAGGCAGTCGCTGCAGCCACTTCGGAATGTCGTTTGGTAGAGGTCCACCTGAGTCCACATGCATCAAGCACCGACAAAAGGAATGCACAAAGGAGCGGTCCAAACGCTCTGGCGCAAGCTGCTGAATGCATCGAAGCTGAGCGTGTAATGATGTGATCGCATGAAAAGCGAAAGGATTGAACTGCCTAAAGTTCACGGGCTGAGGAATGCATAGCAACGGGCAGTTGATCGCTGGTTTTGGAAGATTCCATTGGTCGATGATTTGCTCGGAAAAGTCTAAGAGTTGCTCGACACTTGCGAGGTCCAATTGTGCTTCGAAGCCCTCGGCATCCCGGTCTAAAGGTGGCTTGGGATTCGCATCCTCTAGTACGGCCTGCGACTTCGGTTCCGAGTTCTGCAAAGGTCTTCCGTGAGAAACGGACGAGACACGGTGGGGCCAGTCGCGATGGGACTCGAAGGGCCAATTGGCACTAACCATCCATACGCGACTTCGTTGATGCGATTGCGATGGCTCATGGATAGAATTCTCGCTCGAACGATTCGGTGGCTGAAGCGTAGCGATGCCTTCACGTCGATGCTCCGATAACATTTCGCAAAGTGCCGTTGCAATTTCTGAAGTGGCGATCTGGTTTTGGTGAAGTTCCGTTGAGTCAAGCTGAAGCTTAACGGCGAGTGGCGTTGATTTGTCGTCAACGAGATGGGCTTCGACATGATCGATTACGTTTTTCCACGCGAGCGAGCATGGTGCTTTCAGCAATACTTTTCTCGGAGTGTTCGCATCCACGCAAAGGAGAACCCGACGGCACTCGATCGATTGGAGCATTTGCACGAGTGGTATGATGCGCAAGGCATTTCCCGAATGTGTTGCGTCTCGGGAGCATTCGCATAGCGCGGGTTCAGTCCGGTCGGTCGCGAGTACTCCAGAAGCATACACGATCAGAGTGGACTGTCGATTCAGAGTCTTGTTGAGCAATTCCCGAATCGTATCTAAGGGTTGCGTCAATGAAGATCGGCCAGAAGATGGAATGAGCGAGGCGGAGTGCGAGTCTCGAACCGACGCTTGAATTCGCATGGCGTTGGCAGCTGCCATCCATTGTGGAACGTCGACCGCATCGATAGCATCGTCGAAAGAGAACTCGATTGGCTCATCAGGCGTGAGGATCAGGACATATGTACGTGTTTGATTCAATGGCTGATAAAGCGCCCAACCAAACAGGGCTAACGAACATGCCAGGACCAAACTGACCGCCAATTTGAATCGAAGGCGAGGATCGCGGGTTGGTTCCGCCCGCCAGCTCAAGAGCCTCGGGAGAGCATTCGAAGTCGATGAATGGGGAGTATGCGATGCGTTCATGTTCAGCAGTCACCCGCCTATAATCACGGTTGGACAGCCCAGCACAATCGATCCGCCATGAGCGCAAGAGTCACCTTGGCGAGCAGCAGGCTTTCCTCCGATGAGGACCGTTGCTGACCCCTTGACGACACTATCCGGTGGCCCCACGCATACGCAATGATCACCTTGAATAGCTGCTGGCAGGCCACCGATCAACACTTGGGGCACACCCGGGCCGATGATAGGGCCTCCCACATGAGGAATCGGTGCGGGACCTGGGATCATCGCTGGACAACTATGCATGTCCGTTAGTCTAGCTG
>JBEBHM010000162.1:0-13226 GCA_040080875.1 Pirellula sp. | reverse complement strand
GTGTCAATTCAAGGCGACAACTACTTTTTGAGTTTGGTAGCTGCCATCACAATCGCCAAAAACGAATCCGACTTCAACGAAGCACCACCGACCAAGGCGCCGTCGATGTTGGGTTGGCCAAGCAATTCCAACGCATTGTCCGCCTTGACGCTGCCACCGTACTGAATGACCACGGAGTCGGCGACGGATGCAGAGTAAATACTTGACAACCACTTGCGAATGTCAGCGTGAACCTCTTCGGCCTGAGCTGGAGTGGCCGTTTTCCCTGTTCCGATCGCCCAAACCGGTTCATAGGCCAAGACGGTTTTGGACATCTGGTCGGCAGTAAGTCCTGCAAGTGATCCCGTACATTGACGTCGAACAATTTGTTGAGTCTCTCCGGCTTCGCGTTGTTCCAGCGATTCACCAACACACACGATGGGAGTGAGCCCCGATTTATGAACGGCCATGAGCTTTGCATTGACATCTTTGTCAGTCTCCAGAAAGAGCGTTCGACGTTCGCTATGGCCGAGAATGACATATCTGCATCCCAGATCGTTGAGCATGCCACAACTTACTTCGCCCGTATAAGCACCCTCGGCGGCATGATGGACGTTTTGTGCTCCCAAATAGATTTTGCTGCCACGCAAGGCTGCGCCGACATCGTGCAAATAAACGTTCGGCGGGCACACTGCCACGTCAACGTCCGATGAACCGTTCCACTCGTCCATCAATTGATGAACTAAAGCCACCGACGAATCTCGCAGTAGATTCATCTTCCAATTGCCAGCAATCAAAAACTTTCTCACTTCAAACAGCCTTTTCGCGGACAGTGCATTCATTTAGTACAAGTTGGGCCCGGCCCCCGAGCCAAAGGCCCAAAAGAATCTTCGAAATGTGGGAAATGTCAACGGGCTATCAGGTTTGGCCTGGATTCCAACGCCATTTGTTTGGTACGGTCCGGCGTGGGACTGTCGTAGATGACTCCCTATTTCGGAGAATTCCAGATCCATCAACCCGGACACAAGGCAATTGAAGATGCGTAAAATCGCGGTCATCAATCAAAAAGGAGGTGTTGGCAAGACGACCACGGCCGTCAACCTCGCCGCAGGATTGGCCCAATGCGGCCAAAAGGTCTGTTTGCTAGATCTCGATCCGCAGGCTCATGCCTCGTTGCACTTGGGACTTACCCTTGGCGAAAACGAATTGAGCGTCTACGACGTTTTGTGCTCTGATGCTCGGCTTGATCAAGTGCGTCGTTGGATGTTGCCCAATTTGGCCGTAATTCCGGCAAGCCTCGACTTGGCGGCCGCAGAAATGGAACTTGCCGGCGAAGTTGGCCGAGAAGTGATTCTGAAAGACAAAATCGATATGGACCAATCCGACTTTGATTTCCTAGTCTTGGATTGCCCCCCGTCGTTGGGCGTGTTGACATTGAATGCCCTGACCGCCGTTGACGAAGTATTCTTGCCATTGCAACCACACTTTCTGGCTTTGCATGGTTTGAGCAAACTGTTGCGAACCATTGAACTAGTCGCCAAACGCCTCAACCCAGACTTAAAACTCGAGGGGATCGTACTGTGCATGTACGAGTCAGGGACTCGCTTAGCCGCCGAGGTCAGCCGTGACGTCGAAGAATTCCTCAAGGTGAGCACAGCACAAAGCCCCGTTTGGGCGCAGGCAAAATTTTTCCAAACAAAAATTCGACGCAACATTCGACTGGCGGAAGCACCAAGCTTCGGCCAATCCATCTTCGCCTACGCCCCAAATAGTCACGGCGCCGAAGACTACCTCGCCCTAGCCTACGAAGTGCTCGCGACTGAGCACTCGCACAACAATACAAGCGATTCCGTCGCGGTCGCCTAACCCTCAATTGACAAGTTCGGTTGCCCCTAACTCCTTTCGCACATTACTTCATCTACAGGTTTATCATGTCGCGAACGCCTCGTTCATCGGTTCGACTGATGCAAGGAATTGCACTGTCATTTCCGTGGTTCGTTGGATCCATTGGTTGCCAAGGGATCGGTTTTCGGGCAAGGGATGAGATGTCCATCCTAAGCGAAGAAGACGATTGGGCCGTCCCGAGCCGCTCTTCGAGTCAAGTCCCACGTCCGAACTTCACCGATTTGAAGCCGGGCGGAACGGCCAAAGTCAGTCCACAAAACGAGTCTCGCTACGCGCTCCGAAATCGACTTGCCAACACAAAAACCGGAGCGGTTGCGGCATACGGTACCGCCGATTCAATACCCCCAATTGCTGCGTCGGATACATCTCTCGTAGAAACACAACAAACGGACCTCGATATCGAGGGAGCATTGCAAACCTTACCGCCTGCTTATCGTGAGGTTCTCAAGAAACAGCTTGCACTAGTACAGCACAAGGGGACCGGTACGAATCCCCTAGCATCGATGCTGGCGTCCAAGTCAGATTCCGAAATGCCACTGACTAAGACCCCACCTGTTGACAACCGCTCAGCGTCCTCGGAGGTCAATGCAGTTGCCAATGTGCCAGCAACCGAAAAGAAAAAAACAGGCGTATCCGTCCGACTAACCGACTCGGTAAACGAGTCGAGTCAACAACCGACGCTGGCTGAAGCCGAATCGCCAAAAACCGCATCGCCGAATACAGATACGGCGTCCTCGATGAACAACGCCGTTGCAGTTGCAGACATTGGGTACAACGAGTCCGGCTCCAAAGTGGTCCAAGCTTCCGCCACGGCAGCCGGATTACCCGCTGTTCCTTCGTTGGCTAATACGTTGGCTAAACAGCCTGAAACTCCTTCGCAGTTAGCCTCGCAAGCTTCTTGGCGACAGAGCATTGCACAAGCCACGGAGCAATTGGAAAAGCAAATTGTGGAAACGCCTGCGTCTGACGAATCTCTCAGGCTCAGTCAAGAAATAACGCTTCGGCTGCTCTACGTTGCTCAACGTCGATTGGAGGACGCGGCCCGTCCGATCGAAATGCTGAGCGAAAATGAACAAGAGTTCATTCGGCATGAGATGCTTGCCCTCTATGAGGCAAACAACCCGGATGCCATGCCAGTACGGTCGAGGCATTGGACCACCGTGATGAATAGCCAACGCGAGGCCACCAACTATTTAGCGGCTGCAAGCAACATCGAAGTGAAATCGCTTGCTTTCTGCACCGAAGTAGAACGCTACGGCGTCATCACCAAGTTCCCAAAGTACCAATTCCGAGCAGATGAAGAAGTTTTGCTGTACTGCGAAATCGAAAACGTTGCGGCGGAAAAAGTCCGCAGCGGCTACGAAACGCAACTCCAAGGTAGCTATGAGATTATCGATGCTCAGGGCCGCAAGATCGCAGACCAGTTGCTACCGATGGAACCGGAAATATGCCAGAACCATCGGCGTGATTATTTCATCGTGTACAAACTCTATATGCCACAACAAATCGCGACTGGCAACTACCAAATGAAATTGACAATCGAAGACATGAAGGGGCGAAAGTTCGGTCAAAGTCAAATCGATTTTCAAATCAAGAAGTAACGAGTGCTCTGTCCAGATTAGATTCTTGGTTTCAGCCGCAGGCGCTAGCCGCGTTATTAATCGCATATCATCGTATCGCAGCTAGCGCTTGCGGCTCATAACCCAGCCTATCGGAATTCCTGATTTCCATGTGCCGCACGCGGCGGTGGTTCGGTCTCTCCGACTTCGATCTTCAGTCGATCCAATTCGGCTCGTAGCTTCTTCACCGTGTCTGCGTAAGCAGGGTCCTTGTAGAAATCTTTGATCTCCAACGGATCTTTTTCTCGATCGAGCAACTCCCAGTCATCCACGTCTGGCTTGTAATAATGGACTAGCTTGAACCGGTCCGTGATGACTCCATAATGCGGGCGCACGCGGTGGGGGACGGGATACTCGTAGTAATGGTAATACAAACTCGTACGCCAATCGCTGGGCACGCTCCCCTTGATCAAGGGCACGATGCTCTTGCCCTGCATGTCCTTGGGAATCGGCAGGCCAGCGATGTCCAGAAACGTTTCCGCAAAGTCGATCAGCGATACGATGTTGTTGTTGACGCTCCCGGCTTTGGCCACTCCTGGCCATCGCACCATCAACGGGGATCGCAACGATTCCTCAAAGATCCAGCGCTTGTCGAACCAACCATGCTCGCCCAGAAAGAACCCTTGATCGGACGAACAAACCACCACGGTATCTTTGGCCAATCCCTCTTTGTCCAAAAACTCCAAGAGCCTGCCGACATTTTCGTCGACCGCTTTCACGCAGGCTAAGTAGTCATGCATGTAGCGATTGTAACGCCACCGTACGAGATCTTTACCCTGTAAGTTGGCTTGCTTGAAGGCGAGATTGCGAGGTTCGTAATACTTGTTCCATTCCTTAAGTTGCTCCTCCGTCATGTTGGGCGCGGGTTTGAGCTTGGCATCGAGATCGGTGAACGTCCGATCAATGCCCATGTCATGATCGCTCACCGCTTTGCTTCGACCAGCGTAGTCGTCGAACAGCGTGTCCGGTTCGGGATACTTGCGATCGTTATCCCATCCTAAATGTCGTGTGGGTGGGGCCCATTCGCGGTGGGGAGCTTTGTGTTGCGTCATCAAAAGAAACGGCTTCGACTTGTCGCGATTCTTGAGCCAGTCGATCGAAAGATCTGTGATGATGTCTGTCGTGTAGCCATCGTGTTTGACCCGCTCGCCATTCTTAATCATCGGAGGATTGTAGTAGACCCCTTGCCCAGGCAGGATATGCCAGTGGTCGAAGCCGGTTGGGTCGCTGATCAAGTGCCACTTGCCGACGATGGCCGTGTTGTATCCAGCGGCTTGCAGCATCTTTGGAAAAGTGGGCTGTGAGCTGTCGAATCGACTATTGGAATTGTTGTAGAAGCCGTTCTTGTGCGAGTATTTGCCCGTCAAGATCGTCGCACGACTCGGCCCACAAATGGAGTTCGTCACCAAGCAACGATTGAACAATACGCCTTCGCGGGCAATTCGATCCATGTTGGGAGTATTAAGCAACTGCCGTTTCTCACCATACGCGCTGATCGATTGGCAAGTCAGATCATCGGAAAAGATAAAAACGATGTTCGGTTGTTTGGACTGTGCTTGACATGCACCCTGGCAAAACAGGGCCATCACACTCATGCACATGACAGGCAGAACCATGCAGCGTCTCAACATAGGTTAAATTCCAACTGGTGGGAGGATCGAGGGTGGAACAGAGCCATCAACGGGACGTGGCCATTATAACGGCAAAAAAACAAGTCTGGTGCAACGGTTGCCGAGCACGCCTTGAATAGCAACCGGAAGCGTGTTAGAGTCAACTCCTAGAGTGTAACGCCCCAAAAGTAAAACGATTGTCCCAATCGTTTCGTAAGCAGTTACAGAGTAAAACGATTGTCCTCAATCGTTTCCGCCGTATCCGCCACAATGCGAATTGCTTCCCGAAGCAATTGGGACAATTGCTCTACTATGAACATTTTTTTGAGGGAATAACAAATTGGCGACGAACCCGCGTTTTATCATGGTCGGTGGATTTCTTGGCGCAGGCAAAACGACGACCATCGGGCGACTAGCCAATCACTATCAAGGACTCGGCAAGCGGGTTGGCATCGTGACGAATGATCAAGCGACCGATTTGGTGGATACCAATTTGCTGCGTTCCCAAGGCTTTGACGTCGGAGAAGTTGCGGGGTCTTGCTTTTGTTGCAACTTCAATGAGCTGACCACCACCGTGGAACGACTGGGAGCCAATGCACGCCCAGATGTTGTCATCGCCGAGCCTGTCGGTAGTTGTACCGATTTGGTCGCGACCGTAATTCGGCCTCTCCAACAGATCTACGCTCAGCCGTTCGATATTGCACCCTATGGAGTGATCATTAAGCCCAGTCACGGACTCAAGATTTTGCGAAACATTTCCAAAGGGGGCTTTTCTCCGCAGGCGGCGTACATTTTTCGCAAGCAGATCGAAGAGGCAGATTTCGTGATTTTGAATCGCGTCGACGAGTTATCGCATGACGTTGTCGAGGAATTGACCAACCTAATCGAGCGAGAATACCCGGGCATGCCATGTGTGCGTATGTCGGCGACTACGGGCGAAGGATTCGACGAGTTCTGTACCTATCTAGACACTCAGCAGTCAGCCGGACGGAGAACCATGGACGTAGACTACGATGTGTACGCCGAGGGAGAAGCAGAACTTGGTTGGCTGAATGCACAGATGGAGTCTCACGCCGATTATCCGTTTGATTTGGATTCGTTTTTGGTCTCGTTGCTCGACGGTATTCGCACTGAGATCGAGTCCAGTCAAGCCGAGGTAGCGCATCTGAAGGTCATCGGGATGGCGGACGGCAATTATGCTGTTGCCAACTTGGTCAGCAGCGCATCGGAGTCAAAGCTCTCGGTCGGGTCCTCGTGCAAAACTCGCTACGCGGACATCGTCATCAATGCTCGCATCGCGATCGCTCCTGAGACATTGACTCAAGTCACTCGGGACGTCATCCGTCAATGCAGTCAGCGGGCGGGAATCGAAACGACCGTCAAGACACTGCAAAGTTTCCGCCCCGGCCGTCCAGTCCCAACCCATCGATTAGCCAGCGCTGTGGGGGCGTCCGCAGAAAATCGCTCCGATAGTTAGGATTGCTGTGATCATGACCTCACTGCAGATCGCCCGGGATTACTTCTCCTGCTGTACGGGTGATGAGGGCGCCAACTATTTCGAATGCAACCGACTCACTCATGAAGGATACTGAGCCGTCGCAACGTGCAACGTTGGCACCGCCCGTGTGGAATGCATAGATTTCGTCGTCATTGGAGCAGTTGACGGCTTTCGTGCGAGTCGCAGCGGCCGCCGTGACTACGGGCGCCGATGCCGATGCGATCGCTCCGCCAGTTGTCGGGTTGCAAGCGTCGAACGTGAGCGGAGTTCGGTGATCCGCCCAAATGCCTGCGCCCGCGGTGTTGATGTAGTTTGTTGCCGTCGCTGTTGCCGAGCCACGTCGCCCCAAATTGTAGAGGGCTGGGTTTCCTGCCGACTCCACAAATGCCATGGTGTTGGAGGAGCCGTCAGAAATTGCACCAAAGCTGGTGGTCACATTCGGTTGCATGGCTGCAGTCCAACCAGACCCGGGATTTGGGACTAATCTCGAAGAAGTGTCGGCCCGGATGCGATTAATAACAAAGTAATCCGCGACGGACCCAACAACAGTTCCAAACGTTACGCTGCTAATCGTTCGCGTTCGCTTGGAATCTGGAGCTGAGGGACAAGTGAACATGGGTACGAAGGCACCGATGGCAGCTCGATTCGGGGATGGAGGACCTTGACGCCAATCTTGCGTTGCATCGAATTGATTCAGCAATGAGCCTTGTTCGTAGTACGGAAGAAGAACGAAGAGAACACTTCGCGGTTTTTGATTCGATGGGATTCGCCGCGGAAACGCAACGACGGGTGTTGTATCGTCGTCGTAGCTGGACGGGGGAAGTCCCTTTAAAGCGCTTTCGAAGTTCATCGCCGCCAGGCTGATTTGTTTGAGATTGTTTTGGCACTGCATACGCCTAGCAGCCTCCCGAGCTGCCTGAACGGCCGGCAGCAGAAGGCCTACCAAAACACCAATAATCGCAATCACGACCAACAACTCCACTAATGTAAACCCATGTCGGTTGCGTATCATACGGACTCACTCACTGGATAACTATCTAAAAATCATTCAAAGAGTATGCGCCAAGAATCGTCATGTTAAATTCCTGCGGGAATCTCCCCATCCGAATTCAAGGGCTAACTAACTTTTTAATGTAAACCACATCGTTTCTCTCGGCAAGGGTCCGGTCGTGTGATACACGTTGCATCCTATTTCCTCGACTTCATCTCCTCGCTTTCTCACTAATTCTTGATTCGAACAATACGCAGCCCACGTCCCGAGAATGAAAGCAAGACGATAAACATCATCGAGGTATAGCTTGCGAAAAAAACGCACATGCCGACGTAATCGCGCCAAGTTGCTCCAGGACTGGAATACGGACTGGGTAGGGCGCTCACAAAGAGCATGATGGCTAAAGGAAATACGAGCAAGCCTGCGACAAGTAGCACCACAAGCTTTGTTCTTTGACGACCATTGTTTGATACGAAGAAATGCAATGCAACCACCGTGATCAAGGTTACCAAAAGGACCATCGCACAGCCGACGATAAATACATGCACAATCGCGTGAAGTGGCGCGAATGGAAATTGGAAACCACGGGGAACGAGCCATGGCACAAGCGACGACGTTAAGGCCACAATGATCGTTGTGGCGAAGATGTATCGAAGGCTAACTTGTGCGTCGGGGGGATTTGAATGCAGTTGAGGTGTTCGCTCCGCTGAACTCTCGATCTCCAAGCAATAACCACTCCTGAGCCGATAGAACCAAAGTAGCAGTGTGCCCACGGTAAAGATGGAAGTAGCGTATGTGAGAATGATTACCCAATCGTCATTTGGGAAATGAAACGGAATTGAGATCCCAATCCACAAGGCCAGCGACAGCAGTACAAGTGCTAGGTAACTGATAGGTACGCGGTACTTTAGGGGCGCGTTGAGGAGCGCTGCAACGATAACACATGCCGCCACGTTGACGCAGTTCCAACCAATCCACGTGGATTCTAATGCCTGATTGCCTTTGTTCGAATCGTAAAAGGTCTGGCTCGCAACGACAGGCGCAAACAGATTCATGCCCATTGCGAATGCAAACCACTTGATCGCTAACCAGGAAACGTTTCTCGGTCGGCTTTCGACTTGTTGTTCTGAAAATCCAGAATCAGTCATGAATTCTTGGCTTTGACGATTGCGGTCTTGGCCCAGCACACAATAGCGAACAAGCGAAACCAATCCTGCGTAGCGGAAGCTCCGGTCCGCATATTTTTCGATGACGTAGAAAGCAAAGTAGTAAGCTCGGCAGAAGGCCCACACGGCGACAGCCAAGAGTACGGCCACTACGAAACTCTGGACCTTTAACAGAATCAACCCCGAGGCAATGCACCCGATCAACAGAAACAAACCGCCCTTGATCCACAACAATTGCACGTTCTTGATGTCGGTCATGTTGCCTCAACCATCTATTTCATTCTCTCAGTAATGCGATGTAATCGTAGCATCCTGAAGCATTACTAATGTGAACCGACGATGGTTGCGACTAGACGAGCCGGAACTTATTGTTTCGATTTCCGACCAGGTGGAATGGTCAATAACTTCGGCGCAGCGCCGGCACCGGGGATCGGTTGGCTGACGAAGACATCGCCCAACGACTTGTCCCAATCGAAGTTGACTAACAGATCGAATCCAGGGTTCTGCTCTTTGACTTGGCATGAACAGGGACCGGCGACAAAGGACGAAGCAGCTCGTATGGTGTCGGGTGCGATCCCCTTGCCCACCAGCGCGTACAGAACAAGTCCACGTCCAAATACGGGAAATGCCATCGGCTCGCCCAACGATCGCAGGTCCGACTCACTCCCTAGCAAACTTTGAACTAAGAACTGTTCGCGAGGATCATCACGCTTGACACGCACGATCGAGAACTTGATCCGCAATGGAATCGCTAGCTGTTCGAGAACCTCTGGCTTGACCTCAAGCTCCTCGGCTGATGGCAACTTTAGCCAAGTTTCGTCGAGCTCAAGCTGTGATTTCAATACTTTCGCCGCTTCGTCGTCTTCTGCTGCTTTCCCGGATTCGAGCAAGATCCATACTGCGGAGTCTCCGCTGGACAGCCTGCTGGCGATCTCCTGCCGGGCTGGCGATGTGGTGATATCCTCGACGCTCTGTTTCTTTATAGATGCCAAGTACGCGATTTGATCTTTGAGAGCCGTCGCTTTGGCAGGATACGTGGCCACCGCAACTGGATCTCCCTTCGAACCGAAAATCTTCCATGCTTCCTTCCATCGCAAATCGTTCGCTTGGTCGACATGGACCAGTTCGACATCGAGCTGAGATTTTTGAGAATCTCGGCTCGCCAAGTGATTCGCAAACTGCTGCGCGGTTGATTTCGTTTCGTCTCCATAAAGGATCGTCATCTTGTATTGGTCGGGATTCCATCGCTCGAGCGCGTATCGGAAGACAGGTACCTGACAGGCCCACACCGAACCCGCCATCACGAAGACAAACGCAGTGCATTTAATGAACACTGTGCTCTTGATGATCGCAACCAATTTCAGCATCTGGTTGCGAGGCTCAGCCTCGCAACCCACTGTCTAGCAGGCTCTGCCTGCCGAACCACTATTCATTGCCCTTACTCAATTCTTGTTCTCGGATAATCTCGATGGCGGCGAGCGTCGGCAACGGAACTCCTGCAAAAGCAAACTCCATGGATAGATCTTTCTCGACTCGAATCGCAGAGACGGTTCTCGCAATAACGGACGTCGAGGAATCTCCTTCGGAGTCGATTCGCAAGGTCGTTCCCTTGACCGATTGCCCGTTGAGTCGAATACCAATTGCATCCACTTGTTCGGTCGTCATATCCGAGTAAATCAAGCGAACCGTATACGTTGCGGGCGAGTCATGTTCGCCGAGCAAATGTACGCTACAGGACTCGAGACCGCGTGCTCCTGAAGCTACCAGCCAGTCCCGATCTTTGGAACCGGTGTTGATCGTGTCTGGGTTGCGACTATACCAACCGCCCCCGTCGACGAATCGTGGCTGAATGTTGAACACGAATTCCAAACGCTCAACGGCTTTGGGACGAGGGAAGCCCAACCACTCGAGTCGCGAAGCGTCCTTGCGGTCACCTGGGGCTCCCAGATTGATACCCATGCGTTTGACAGGAGTTGGATCGCCAACCGCGCTGAAAATCCCCCACGCTTTGCTTTCTGATTTCGGTTCGAGCACTACGGTGGAGGCGATGGAAAACTGACAAACGCAACCCGCGCTGGCCTCTGGAATCATGACCAATCCATTGCCTGGAATAGCATTGATCCAACATCCCAGTCGCTGACCGGAAAAGTGCTGTGTCCCGCTATCTTTGTAGATATCGTAGTAGCCGATGAAACCTGACCGAAAGAACATCATGTTGGGAGTTGCGGTAACGATTCCGCAATGATGGCCGGGGCGGCTAAATCGCCAGTCGCTTTCCTCGCCCGTCAGTGGATGAGGACGCTTGATGGTCTCTCCCGATTTCAGATCGAATGCCCAGGGCTCTGCGAACACTTTCCCCTCGACGATGGTTGGACGGTTCATGTAGTTGGCGTTTTTGGTCCAAACCTGCGTCCCATTGCTTGCGTCCAGCACGAGCAATTTTCGCTTTTCAAATTCTCCGGCTAGGAATTGTTTCCAATAGTGCCCATTGGCGTTGGCTCCGCATAACAACAAGTAACCATTGGCGTACATAACCGTCAAATTACCACCTCCAGCGCTGACATTGGTGGTATCGGTTACGTCGACCGGTATTTCCCAAAGTTTGGTACCCGTTTTTCTGTCTAGGGCAACGGCCATGCGAACATCCATCGCCCTCATCGATTCCTCGGCCTTTTTAGCATCCTTTTCCGAGAGATTTTTTAATTCACCTTTGTCTCGGCGATAGAGTTCTTGCCGCTCTTCGGGAGAGATAGAACTATCGATGAAAAAGACGTGCTCTGGACCGATGGAAATCGTAGTGTGAAGAATGTTCTTTCCACGGTAGGTCCACATTAGATCCTTTGTTTTCGTATCGTAAGCAAAGAGCCCGTCGGTTTGGCTCGTGACCGTCAGACCACGCCGTCGCATTTTTTCTTCGAGCTCTTGCCGGATAGTGCTCGTTCCGAAGAGTTGGTTTTGATCGACAGCCAGGTATGCCCAATGGCGTTCGATCCCATCCGGTGATTTGGGGGTTGTGTATGCATGGAGCAATTTTCCGCTGGCGGCATCGAGGGCTTGGCAACTCTTTTCGATGGCCATGAACAAGACATCATCGGTGGCGGCCAAGTTATGTGTCTCGCGGTTATTGAAAACTCCGGTACGAATCGCACCCGCATTCTTCACTTCCCAAAGGAAGTTCCCGTTGTATGCATCATAGGTCATGAGGCTGTCTGTCCCCTGGATGAACATTCGACCGTTCGTCGACAGTGGGGCTCCAGCCGCTTCGTGACGATTGATCATGGCGCTCGGCCCGGGGTCGCCATACCACAGGACTCCTAATCCGTCTTTGATTCTCAAATCATTGGCGAACGAAGTGTTCGATGGGTTCCCGTATTGATGAGTCCATTCGCCCGCACCGGGTAGTTTCCCACGCCGATGCATACGCCAGTTTTGGCTTGTGCTAAATTCCCCTTCATCGAGTCGATACAGCGCACCCAGCCAATCTTCGGCTGCACTTGGGTTGTGTTTTTTCTTGGCTTGGGATGGCTGTCCCAAGATCGCGACTCCACCGCAGGGTTTGAGAAACCTTGCAATCTTGGCGGCGTCGCAGGGCAACTCGCCAGACGTCAAGTGCGTCTCGGAAACGATCAGATTTGCGAAGTAATTTGAGAAGGGTAAGTGGTCGTATTGAGCATGCACGATCGTAGCTTCGGTCGCATGGAGGCCGCTACGTTCGATTGCAGTCCGCGAAGCCGCTACTTTGTTCGCGTCGGCGTCGACTCCGATCACCATCAAGTCGCTCTGTTTGGCTAACTCATAGGCGAGCCGTCCGTCGCCACTTCCGACAACAAGGCAATAGCCAGTGCGTTGCCCCGTCGTTTGCAAGATTTCAGCCGCCGCCTGTTGGTAATACTCGGACATCTCGTCAGGAGCAAAGGCAGCCGAGTAAGGAGATGGCCAGCGGTTTGGCTCGCCAGTGCCGGTTGCCGAAAAAGCATACATGTAGCCTTCGTCCGTACTGACCGTGAGCAAGCTATCGGTTGCTGCTAGCCCCATGGCGTTGCCTTGAACAGCGGTTTCCCATAGTTTGGTACCGTTGTTTCGATCCAATGCGACGACTTGATCTTTGCCGCCGACGATAACCAAATTAGCGGTTGCGATCATGGCACCGTCCAACTCGCTAGGATATTCCCAGAGAACGCCGACGCCTGCGTACTCCTTCATTTTGTTTTGTGCTTGAGCGAGTAGGACGGGGTCCTTTGCGACATCTCGGGCCCGTAGAAACCATTCTTGCTTGCGCAAGCTGGCTTGAGCATGTTCGACGCGGTTGACGCTGAACACCTTGGTGCCATCCAACAAGAACGCGACCACCCCGCCGGAGGCCCCCAAGCTCAAGGACATCAAGCTCATCAACTACGACTTCAAGAAATACGGCTCGACGGCCGAACGCACCCGTCTTTTGGCCAAATGGGACAAGGA
>JBEBHM010000161.1:0-13254 GCA_040080875.1 Pirellula sp. | reverse complement strand
CACATAGTCTCCCTTGTTCGCAGGGTTGCCTCGTTTGAACACACGAGGCTCGACGAGATTTCTTCGATCGAACAAAGCCACAGCCATGTTGGGGACCGTGCTGTTGGCGAGCCGCCATCGATCTACCTCTCCCTGCAATTTCCACAGTTCGACGACGGTTCCTGAATCGAAGTAGAATTCGTTGGAGACAATGCCTTCGTCCGGTACGTCACAGGGTGACTGCTCGCCGTAAAGTACTTGGCCAAGCGCTTCCAACTCGGCTGAAATGTTGATACCCTGCTTTTTGGCAGTATCGATTTCTTCGTTCGCTTTGGCAAAAACCTCTCCGAACTTGTCGGCAACTTCTCGCAAACTTTGGGGTGGGGATTGAAAGGCGGACACTATCCGAGGATGGAATCGATGGCTTTTCGCGATGTCGTCAAAAATTTTGGGGGATAGCGTTGGAAACGAGTCTTTTTCAAGAGATGCGTAGCGAAACCAAGGGCCAAAGATAGGATCGTCGGATTGGTTTTTGCCTGCGAGATAGCTTTCCCAATGCCTGACGATCGTTGGGATCAAGTCCGTGGTTGCCAGGACCGTATCGAACCCTTCCTCGGGATACTGATGCAATTCGGATTGGGCAAAAAGATAGTCCGCGAATCGTTTGCGAGTTCGCTCCGCGACAGCATCGCGGCTCGCTTGCATCTTGCTTTGCAGTTTCTCGATGCGCTTGGCTAACTCCTTACGGTATTCATTATTTTCGACTGACTTCCGTAGCTGCTCGCGATCCATTTCGACTTGCTTTTCTGTGCAATTCTGAAATACACCGTAAAGAGAATAGTAGTCGGTCGTGGGGATAGGATCGTATTTATGATCGTGGCATCGAGCGCACGAAACGGTGAGTCCCATCGTGCCCCGCGTGACCACATCGATACGGTCGTCGATGATGTCGTGCGTGACACCCAGGAATCGTCTGCCGAGCGTTAGGAATCCCATCGCAGCCATTTCTTTTGGTTCATCGCGCGCGAATTGATCGGCCGCAATCTGCATGTTCAAGAAGCGGTCATACCTCATATCGGAATTGAATGCTTGAATGACCCAGTCTCGGTAAGCCGATGCGTTCACGAAAAATCGTTCTTCGCGTGCATAAACATACCCCTTGGTGTCGGAGTAGCGAGCCACATCGAGCCAGTCGCGAGCCATGTGTTGTCCATATGCGGGCGATGCAAGGAGACGATCGACGAGCTGCTCGTAAGCATTTGAGCTCTCATCTTGTTCATAGCGTTGAATCTCTTCCAAGCTAGGCACGAGCCCCGTTAAATCGATCGTAAGGCGTCGCAGCAGCGTCCGTCGATCCGCGCGAGGCGATTGGGACAACGAAGCTGCGCCGAGTGCATGTGCAACAAATAGATCTACAGGATTCGACAAGGTATTCATGTTCGCAGAATGCGTGTTTGCGGAATTCGTGCTGGCCGAATCCGGAATCGAAGTGTTGCGTAGAGGTTGAAAGGCCCAGTGTTTTTCCCAGTTCGACTTGCGATCGGACGTATTATCAGGAGCGGTGGATGCGTTTGGCCATGGAGCGCCCAATTCGATCCAGCGCTTGAGGGCACCGATCTCGGCCGAAGATAATTTGGTCTTGGGCGGCATTTGCAGGTCGCCAGATTGGAGCACGGCCTGGAACAATAAACTCGATTCCGGTCTTCCAATCGCAAGGGCAGAGCCCGTGTCACCACCTCGGAGAATCGCTTCGATCGAGTCCAAGCGAAGTCCATTGGATTGCTTCTTTTCCGAATGGCATTCGTAACAATGTTTGGCCAAGAGCGGACGGATGGTGGTTTCGAAAAACTCGATGTCCTTTGCCGAATGGACACCTCGCTCAGGAGGCTGTGCGGGCGGAGCTTGCCCCATGGCGATCGCTGCAAAGCTGCACATCACAATAAAGGTAGAGGATCGCATATTGGTGTGCATGAATGTTCTCAAGTATGAGAACTGGCGGGTAAAGTCGACGATCCGAGTTTAATGCAAACGGATCGCCCATGTCAAACGCCAGCGCTAAACCGCCGTTTCGTGATTGTTCTGAGTCAACACTTCATCTGCGAGCTTCATGATCTCGGCGGCCACGTCCTGGTCAAACTGTCCTACATTTTCTTTCAGGAATTGGATGAGCCCAGCTCCGGACTCGGTTTTCCGGGATTGGAGCATCGCAAGACCGGTCACAAAGCTCGATTGTTCGGATTCTTGCTTAGCTGAATCGATCGAATCCAAATCGTAGAATACTTCCTCAGGGCTTTGGTGTGGTACGTTGACGTAGTGAAACCATTGCCCTTCGCGCGTAATGTCTAGTCTGAGGACCGCCGGTAAATGTCCGCGAATGGAGTCAGCCCGTGATCGGCGGGCAATGTTGCCTGGATTGATCCAAGTGGTTTGACCGCGCGACACGTCTGCGGAGGCTCTTCGATGAATATGGCCATTGACGACGTAGTGGATGCCGGGGATCTCGCTTAGATTGGTCACGACCGCTTCGTCCGCATTGGGAAACGTCAGGTCGTGGTGCGTAAGCCAGATCGTTAAGCTGGGGACCATCCGATTGTTAGCAACCACTGCATTCCGCTCGTCGATCATTGGATTTGCAATTATCTCCGCTCCCGACGTGGCTTCAAAAACCTCGATATGACGATCTTGGAGAGAAAACGAATCGGGAATCGGGTGGCGATAGGGAGAACCTCCGAGCATCACGATGCGGTTCTCAATCTTGCAGGCCCACAAGTGGTTGGCATCCAGCAGGTGAACCGCTCCGGCTTTGGCCATGAGCATGAGGCTATCGTTTTCGTCCAATTGAGGATTGGCGCAATCGTGGTTCCCGAAAATAGTTGGCACACATTCGGTTGCAAAGACATCGAGCAAACGCGACAAAATCCAATTTGGGTTGTCTCGCGGTTTGTCAAAGACATCGCCGAGCAGTATGGGTTGCAATTGGTGTTGCTTGGCATAGTCCATCGTCCACTGCAGCTTTTGCAAAATGGTTTCGGGATAGTTATCCCGACGAAAGCCTGGCGTGCGGCCTTCGACATGCGGATCTCCGATAAATAGAAGACCAGATAGCGGTTTGGCCTCAAAGCGAATATGGACTGGACATTGGGGATCGTTCATGGAGAGGAACTACCTTTCCTCTTATCGGCAACAACCTTGGATTTCGCAGTCGAGGGTGCTTTATGAGGTGCCGGTTTGTCGATGTGTCGATGGTGTTTCGAGTGAATCCAATTGGCGGTTATCTTTGCACCGCACGTCGTACAAACTGGCTCGCTTTCCAACCACAAATGAACGGTGGCATCCAATGCATTGAGCGATTCCTCGACGTTGAACTGCTCTGTTGCATTGCTTTTGCATACCGCGAGAAGTTCGGCCAGTTCATGGATGTCCGATTGGAGTTGAGCCAGATCGGCTGGTACCGGAACTCGATAGAGTCGCGAGAGAAACTCGTCTTTCGCGGCGGAGCAGGCTAATTCGCGGGAACAATCCTGAATGGCGACGATGGTTCTAGCTAGTTCGTCGATCGGCTGCACAGGCGGAGGGGGGACAAGCGACACACTCGCCGAAAGAATCGCCTTCGAGTAGCGTTCGTCTCTCGCGATATCTTCACATTTCGTAACCCAATGTGCAATTTCGCTAGTAGGCATCAGCATAGGCATGGGTTGCAATTGCGATGGCACCTGCACGCAATTGCTCCAGTATTCGGTTGCGAGCGTGGCGTGGTGGAGCGCATGGTTTGCCTCTTCCAATGGACCTGTATCCTGGAGAATTGGAACAGGCGCTAGGTCCATGAACACCTCGTTGAACTCCCGAAGCTGCCGTTTTTGACTGTCTATGTGTTGCCATTGATCTACCACATTGGCCAAATAGTCCGTCGCGTGCAGAGACGGCAATGGTTCCAGGGCTTGCAAGCAAGCCGATCGTTGCAACTCGGCGCGTTGCTGCATAACGAACGAGGCCAATCGTTGTACAGATTCCTGCAAACCCGAAATCGAGAGGGCCATGAGTCGCAGCGCTTCGCGTTCCCGCTCCACGACCTCCAGACTTTGCACGAGAGATGGTACTTCGCTAAGCGAATCGAGCGAACTTTGGATGGTGCTATTGAGTTCGGTCAGGAGTTTGGATTGCGATTGCGCCTCCGATCGATTCTTGTGGTGCAATCGCTGTATCGCAACCAAACGTTCTGCGTCGGATGTCGTGGAAAAAAATTGAGCAATCTGGCTTGGAGGACGATTGATTAGAAATATGGGGGTTTTTTGGTCGCCAAAGTGGGGTTCAAAATCCTTGTCCTCAAACTCGATAGGCGCTAGTCGGAGAGTCTCATCAAGTTCGGGGGGGGTTCCGCCCCGGCCCAGCCGATCCTTTACCTGTCCATTGATGATGTAGCTCGGGCTCTTTCGCTTGACCCATTTGACAACGTGCCCCTCGCTGGTCTCGACGGTGATGGAGCATTCCTTTTGGTCATGCTGCATCACGAAGTTGGAATTTGAGTTGCGAGCCAGGATCTTTAAGGCGACCGCGATCGTGCTCTTGCCGATGTTGTTTGGACCGACCAAAACGGTCAACCCATCCGCCAAATTCAGCTCGGTCAGGGCATGAGCCATAAAATTGGAAAGCACGATTTTTTCGATCATCGAATTTGGCTTAGGTGAGTGTGGTAAACCCTGCCGACTGGAAAAACTCGTCGCATTGTAACGGTTGTGCCTTTAGCGCCTAACGAACCGGTCATGTTTCAGCAATAAATTCATTGATTTTGAAGAGTTGTAAATCCTATAGGCGTTCATTCCGATGCTAGGTTTGCGAGTCCGTGTGCTTGGAGAGTGTCTGATCAGACTCCCGACACAGCCACTAGCACTCCCTCATGTTGTTCGAGGGACGCGTGTGGGTTTTCGGATGAAATGCATCGTGTTTCAACTTAGGACTTACACAGGCGACTCCATTCGCTACATCCTGAGCAACATTAGGGTGACTATTACCAATCCATCGGGAGAATTTAGAAAATGACAAGAGTTAACACAAACGTCAGCTCGCTTACAGCACAAAACCGACTCAACAAGACCAACATGGACCTGCAACAGGCGCTCACGCGATTGAGCACTGGTCTGCGTATCAACAGCGGTAAGGATGACCCTGCAGGTCTCATCGCTAGCGAAGCCCTTCGCAGCGACATCACAAGTATCAACAAGGCGTTATCAAATACCAACCGCGCCAATCAAATCATCGGAACAGCCGACTCGGCTTTGGGGCAAGTCAGCTCGCTCCTCAACGACATCCGCGGTCTGGTTACGGAAGCTGCGAACAATGGAGCCATGAGCCCAGACGAAATCGCTGCTAATCAACTGCAAATCGATTCGTCGCTCGAAGCCATCAATCGTATTGCTCAAACGACGACCTTCCAAGGCCGACGATTGTTGGATGGTTCGCTGGACTTCCAAGTTGCTCAAGGAACAAACTACAGCTCGGTCAAGGATCTTCAAATCGACTCGGCTAACCTCGGAGCCGCAGGTAGCGTTTCGATCAATGTCGACATCACCGCCGCTGCCGCCAAAGCCAAGGTAACAGCCAAGATCGCAGCCGACGGCGCATCGGCCACGGCCAAAACGGAATTAAGCTTCACCGATGGTGCGGCTGCTTCGTCTGCAACCGGCACGATTAGCTTTGGTGCTTCCTATACGGGTGGTCTCGAAGCTACCACCGACTTGCGATTGGACAACTCCTACGGTGCGTTTGTCGAAGCAACCGGAACCTTGACGCTTGCAAGTGGTGCAGCGTTCACCATGATGGCTAAGAATGGAACAGCCGTTGATGGCGAGAATGGTAATGACACAACTATCAACGTGCTCACGGGCACGGCAACCTCCAGTGCCTATGATGCAGCGACCAACACCTTGACCTTGACTGTCAAGACGGGTGACACCGGCGCTCAAGTTGTAACGGCTTTGAATGCAGAAACAGGTGCCACAGCCGCCAAAAACTTCTTCTCGTTGAGCGGTGGAAACGCGACAGCCGTCGCTGCTGGCGACGCAGGTCTACGAACGGGAGTGCTCTCGGGTGGAACCGACACGGTTGCGACCACTCGCACACAATCGAGTGCGAACGCGGTAGTTTTCCAATCGTCGGCAGGTAACAACTACACGTTCGATATCGACGCTGTTGCTGGTGGGTCGTTTGATGGAGCACGCGGTGCTGCTACCGACTTCATCTTTACAATTGCAAACTCAGGCGGAACCAGTGCAACATTCGATGCCGCTAATAACACAGTCACTTTGGCCATCGACCGGTCGCAATCAACAGCCGCCATTCAAACGGCAATCAACACTGGACTGAGCGGTCAATTTGCCTTCTCGTCAGTCGCCACGAACGGTACGGTAGCCGACGTTTCGACTGCCACCACCGTAGCTAACCCACTCACCACCGCTGGTACAGACACTGTCATCGCAGGTGCAGGACGAGCTGGTCTAACCTTGACGGCAGTCGATGGTGGTTTGGCGGACGGATTGGTCGGAAATAATACAAAACTCGTCTTTACGGCTGCAGCTACAGGCTCGCCGACCACAGCCGTGTACGATGCTGTTGCAAACCGACTCAACGTGACTGTTGCCCAAGGTGGCACACTGAACGATATTGCTGCCGCAATCAACTCCGACGGAACTTTTGCTGCATCGAATGCACAATTCGGCACCTACAAGTTCGCTGTGGATGCTTCGGGGCCGACGGCTACGTCCGACATTGCAGTCAGTCCAACGTTTGCGAGTGGAACGAACATCGTCGCAGCCAGTTCATTCAAACTGACCGCTGTTGATGGTGGATTGGCGGATGGAACGGTTGGCAACTCGACCAAAATCAAGTTTGCAACAGGCTCCAACACTTCTGCTTCTTACGATGCAACAGCAAACGAGTTGAACATCATTGTGGCCGCAACAGCTACGATTCAAAACGTTTACGATGCAATCAACAATGGCGTCGGTTCGGTATTCACAGCTTCCAACGCTACCAACGGTAATGCCAAGTTCGACACGACCGATGTTACCGACATGGCAACGCGAACTACCCCACTCGCTTCGGGTGCAAACAGCGTTTCAGGCGCCAAAGACGAAATCGTTATTACGGCAGCCAGCACCGGTGCGACGCCTAACGGTTTGACCGTCACGTTCCAGGAAGACTCGGCCACGACTGCGGGAACCGCAGACGCATCCGTCGACACCAACGGGAACATCATCGTCAAAGTCAATAATTCTAGCGACACTGCAATGTCGGCAATCGTCTCGGCGATCAACGGATTGGCTGATTTCAATGCTTCGCTCAGCTTGGATAGCAACGGAGATGGCTTCTACAAGCCAACTCTCGAAGCTCCACCAGCAGCAGCAACCTTCTCGGGTGGCGTAACAGGTGGTGGTATCTCGGCGGACCTGACTTTCCAACTGTCCGGCGGATCGGGCTCGGAAGTCTTCAAGTTCCAAAAGGGTACGAATCGCGCTAACATTGTGCAATCCATCAATTTGCTACAAGACGCCACCGGTATCTCGGCAAGTGTCAACGTGGATGGCGACATCGATTTCGAAAGCGTTAAGTACGGTTCCGAGGGCGTCGTTGGCATCGAAGTTCTCAGCGAAGGTGTGGGTGGAACGTTTGCTACCAACTTGGTTGGTGGACCTCGTGCCGTTGGAACCGACGTGGTTGCAACCGTTAATGGCTCGGTCGCAACCGGTCAAGGCAACACGATCAAACTCAATACTTCGACTCTCAGCTTCAATATGACCGTTGCAGACGGGTCGGCCCTCGACGTTAGCTTCAACATCACCGGCGGTGGAGCCCTGTTCCAACTCGGTCCAGACGTGGTGAGCAACCAACAAGCTCGTCTCGGTATCAGCAGCTTGAACACTGCTAAGATCGGTGGCGTTTCCGGAAAACTGTTCGAACTGTCCAGCAGCGGTGCTCGCTCGCTGACCAAAGACGTTACGACGGCTTCGGCAATCGTCGATGAAGTGATCAACAAGGTCACTACGCTTCGAGGTCGATTGGGTGCATTCCAACGAACGGCCCTCGACAGCAACGTGGCTTCGCTCAACGATACGCTAGCAAACCTAAACGAAGCACAAAGCTCGATCCGAGATGCGGACTTCGCCAAGGAATCCGCTAACTTGACCAGAGCACAAATCCTAGTTCAGTCCGGAACGAGCGTTCTTGGAATTGCAAACCAAAGCTCGCAATCGGTTCTGTCGCTCTTGCGATAGTTCGAATCGGCTGATTTTGCGTAGAACGTAAAAGTCCTACTTGAATGAAAAAGTGTAAAAGGCATGTTTGAAGGTTCTTCAGACATGCCTTTTTGCTTGATGTCAGAACAAGAGCAACACGAATCCCGGAATCTCTCCGATATATCTACCAGTATGGATCTTGTTAAAGATCTCTGCGATCCGGGAGGTCCTCTGCGATCCGGGAGGTTGAACAACCTCCACTACCCCAATCGTTAAGCCTTGAATGCCACATTTAGACCATTCCGCCTAATCGGCAAAATTTCACAGCATGCCTCCAATTGCATGCCATAATTTTTATTATGGGTAGAATTCAATCCAACATCGGCCTAACCACGGGTCTGGACATCCAAAGTACCGTTACACAACTGATGGCCGTTTCGGCTCGTCCACGCGATCGGTTGCAAGTTCGCGTGCAAGGCTTCCAAGCCCAGCAAGTGGCCGTCAATGAACTGACCGCACTCGTCATCGGTGTCCAGCTTCAAGCCACCCGACTTGGCAATGCTGGCAATGTTTCAACCACGACCGCAACTTCGTCGAAAACCGATGTGTTGACGGCCACTGCAATATCCTCGCCTGCACCAGGTACGTTTTCCATCCGTACGCTGCAAACGGCTCAAACAGCTACCGCTTCGAGCAGCGCATTGTCAAGCGCCAGCGATACACTCCAGGCAGGTGACTTCGTCGTACGAACAGGGGGATTTGTCGATTCCTCTCAATTGTTGGATGACCTGCGCGGCGGCGTGGGTATCTCCCGAGGCAAGATTTCCATCACCGACCGAAGCGGCAATTCGAGCGAAATCGATCTGCGGTTCGCGTCGTCCGTCGACGACGTCGTTTCAGCCATCAATTCTGCGACCGGCATTCGCGTCAATGCAAAAACCAACGGAGATCGAATCGTGCTCAGCGATCTCACGGGACAGACGTCGTCCAATTTGGTGGTCGAAGAAGTGGGCGGCGGTCGAACCGCCGCCGACCTTGGACTCACAGGCATCAATGTCGGCAGCAACACCGCTACGGGAGAAGATATCTCGTTCTTGGGCAACAACATGCTTTTGAACAAGCTGCGTGATGGACGCGGGATTGCGTTTCAAGCAGGCAACGATTTGACGGTAACTCTTCGCGACGGAACCACACTTGAAATCGATCCGAATTCAAGCAGTGCTCCGAGTACGGTCGGGCAACTGGTGACTGCCATCAACGCGGTGGACGATGATAAACTCGAAGCCCGTATCGCAGCCGATGGCAACGGTTTCGAATTGATCGACAAAACAACAGGATCGGGGACTTTCGCTGCGACTGGCAAGCTTGCAGATCAATTGGGCTTCACCGGCGTTAGTGGTTCGACGGGCACCATCACTGGCACCCGACTTCAGAACACGCTCCAGGGACCTCTGCTCTCGTCTCTCAAGGGAGGCTTGGGAGTTGGAACCCCTGGCACGATCAACATCACCAACCGAGCAGGTACACAATCGAATATCAGCTTAGCGGGCTCGGTGAGCCTGCGAGACGTCATCGACCGAATCAATTCCGGTGCAACGGGCGTTACCGCATCTCTCAACCGTTCTCGTACTGGCATTGTGTTGCAAGACGTAACCGGTTCGACGGCAAGCAACTTGATCGTCGCGAATGGGGATGCTAACGAAACGGCCACCAAGCTCGGAATCGCCTTCAACGATGCCAAGAACAGCGTGGATAGTTCCACGCTTGGATTGCAATTCGTGAGCGAGTCCACCGAGTTGTCGAGACTTAATCAAGGTCGAGGAATCCGGCTCGGATCGTTCACCATCACGAATGCAAGCGGCGCCACCAAGAAAGTTACCTTGGGCTCGTCGACCAAAACGGTTGGCGATGTCTTGGCAGCCATTAACAACAATACCATCGATATCGAGGCCAAACTCAACAGCAGCGGCGACGGCTTTGTGATCGTCGACAAGTCGGCTGGGTCAGGACCCTTTTCGATCGCAGATGACCCTTCCAGCAATGCGGCGTTGGATCTGGGCATCCGAGGGAGCGGCACTTCGGTAGCGGGCCCTAGCGGAACCCAACGCGAGATCCGAGCTTCTCAGACGTTCAAACTGACTCTCAATGGAACGGAAACTCTCAGCCAAGTCATCGAGAAAATCAACGGGTCGGGCGGACCGCTGAGCGCCTCGTTGCTCACGTCTGGCCCCTCGAGCGTTCGATTGCTTTTTACATCGAAAGCCAGCGGAGAGGCCGGGCGAATATTTGCAGACGGCGATGCCATCGGTCTCAATGTAACAGCTTCGGGCACTGCACGCGATGCAGTGATTGCGGTTGGGAGCTCTCTCGAGACGGGTGGAACTTTGGTCAGGTCGTCATCGAACAACTTTTCCAACGCGATCTCAGGAGTTTCCATCTCGATCAAGAGCGTATCGACCGAGCCAGTCGACGTCACTGTTGCGTCCAGCAACGCCAACATTGAAAAGAACATCCAGTTGTTCGTCGACCAGTTTAACAAGGTCCGGGACAAGATCGAAAAAGAAACCACGTTCGACTCCCAAACCAATTCGACAGGCCTGCTCTTTGGAAACCCCGAAGTCATCCGCATCGAGCAGACGATGGCTCGACTGATCAGTCAGCGCTCGTTCCGATCCGGTCGCGTGCAATCGATGGAACAATTGGGAGTCAGCCTGGATGACAAAGGGAAGCTCAAGTTCGACAAAGACAAGCTGAATCGGCTGCTGCAAAGCAATCCGGACGACGTCAAGGATTTTCTTACGAAGGAGAAAACCGGGTTTGGCGATCGTTCCAAACAAGCTCTGGAAGCGTTGGTTGGGGAGCGCAACGGTCTGCTCGTCAATCGCAACCTATCGTTGCAGCGGCAAATCGATTTGAACAATCGCCGGATCGAATCGATGACGGTCCGCTTGGATCGCGATCGCGAACGGTTGTTGAAGCAGTTCTACGACATGGAAACCAACATCGCCCGAATTCGCAACAACGGCAGCGGCTTGAGCCAACTCAGCGCCCTAAGCTCAATCAATTCGCAACAACAGTAAAAAGGTGTCCGGTACCGTTTCAATAAAAAACAGCGGAAAACCGAGGGATTCAGGCCGCTTTTTTTGTTTGGGTTCAGCGATCGAAGAGAAGTTGTGGCCACCGACTCTATGCCGTTAAAATGAATCTTGCCGCCATGCGAGAATATCATCTCCGTGGATGCGGTCGCATTTAGAAAATGCCTCCATCGAACCGCGCCGTTTCTCTCCCGTTGGGATGGATAGCACTTCGTTTATTAAAACACCATCATGGACCACATACGTCTTGCACTTGGAGTCGTACTTCAAATCCTTTTCGCAAGCTCATTCTCATTTGTCCCAGTAGAGGAGGGAACGAAAGGGTATTCGTTCGTTTCTCAAGAGGCTGAAAACGGCATCGACGATAAAAAATGTTTCGGTCTGGCAAGCGGAATCGAGTGCCTTGAGGAAGGCACAGAAGTCGAGGGAGTGGAATCCAGCGACGAGTTGGCAAGTCGCGTGTGGCGCAAACTTACCGACTCGGACGATCACCGAGAGTTCTTATACCGACGTGAAATCAAGCTCCGCAACTCGATGATTGTACCGGTTTGCAGTAAAACCGCGATTGAAGAGATCGGCCAGCTCATCCAAGAAAAATACAAACACTTGGTATCGACGCAGTTGTGGCAAGACCAAATTGATCCCGATCCCAATACGCGAGATGGACGCATACTTCTGGAAACTCGTGAGAAGTATCTAGAAATCTTTGATATACGGCATCCAAACAAGATCTCAAGTGAAAAGCAACTCAAAGAACTTTTTGCCAAAGACAAAGATGGTCTTGTTGCTCTAACTGCTTCTGGGGAACGCATCTATGAAAAAGGTCCTCCGCAAGAGGTTATCGACCGATTGAAGCTGAAAATCGACCCTGTAACCAATCAGTACCCGCTTGCGGTCCCTTCCAATCACGCATTTCTACTTACGTACATCAAGGAAAAAGATTGCTTCTTCGTCTACGATTCCAATGACCCACGGGACAAATGGCAAGTGACGACAGGAGGTAGTGGCGATCGATTCAATATCTCATGGCGACTAAACGATCACTTGGGTCGCGGTCCAACTGATCAAACATACTATAACATAAGGCCGCTGGATGAGATTCTCCGCAGCATCAAGAACATTGTAACCGGTGACGAAAAGCATGCACCATCTGCTTCGCTCAAGTCGATCCATCCCTGAGTAGCAACAGGCTAACGCCGCAGATTGATTTTGCGTCACAGGTCTAATGCATGCGAGTCATTTGGGCGAGCGCGAGGCAGCTACCAACCCGCAGTGTTTCGAATCGAGCGCAGGTCGATAGGGCCTTCGTGCGATAGGAGCGGATGCAAGTCGGGGTCTAAAATCGCATCACTCAAGTTGTATTCCTTGCCGTCAATCAAGATGCTTTCGTCGATCAATCGCAGTCCATGGCTGTAGTCGGTGTACCAATCCACATGTCCGGCATAGACCGGTTGGATCGGGCGACCGTCTGGATAATGCCAACCGTAGATCGCTACACGATTCGGTTTATCGAGCAGCTTGCGACTTATGACAATGTCCTTCTTGATGCCAACGATGGGGCTTGTCTTTTTTTGGCCGCGCCAACGGTCCGCATCCGCCGCGAGAGCTTGGAGTTGCGACTCGATGAGTTGATGATGTTGCAGGAATGTCGCGGGAGCTTCGCGGTCATTCGTTAGCGATTTGGGCGACAATCGAATCGTCGACGCTTCGAACACGTCGTCGGAGACCTTGGGTGTCACAAGTGAACATCCAAGGGACTTTCCTATGTCCATACAACTCGCCGGCGTCATCGGCATGCGCACCGAATCGGCATCGGAACCGATGGACATGTAGTCTGCGGCCACGAAGAATGTAGCGACATGTTTTTTTTGGTCGGTGCCCATAGAAGAGACTTGGATTGGCACGAGCGTGCGTGCGTTGGCAGGGACGTTGCCCGCCAGCACAGCCTTTCG
>JBEBHM010000840.1:0-3551 GCA_040080875.1 Pirellula sp. | reverse complement strand
GCGTTGAGGTTGCCATTACAAAACGCCCAACCGGTTTTGCGGAGCAAAACCGCCACATGTTGCGCTGTAGTACTAAATGCCTGTCTCGCATCCCGGCGTTCGCATGGGTCGCTTGTGTGGCCTACGTTTCACTGCCGATCGAAAACATTTTCGCACAGGAATCGCCCGAATTAGAACAATTTTTCGAGGCAAAAGTTCGTCCGCTCTTCATCAAACATTGCGTCGAATGCCATGGACCCGAGGAGCAGTCGGGAGACTTGCGGCTTGATCTGCAAGCCGCCGCTACCAAAGGTGGCAGCACAGGCCCCGCGTTTGTTGCTGGCGAAACGGACAAGAGCCTGCTCGTTCGCGCAGTACAACATAAAGACAGCAAACTGAAAATGCCCCCCGATGGGAAACTAAAGGATGAGCAGATCGCGACCCTAGTGGAATGGGTCCGATCTGGAGCGTACTGGCCCAAGGACAAAGATTCGACAGTTGCCACGTCGTTGCCCCCCGCGCAGCGGATCGATGAGATTCGCGAGTCTCATTGGGCGTATCGGCCTGTGGTTGAGCACACGCCTCCATCCGTCAGCGATACGCTTTGGCCTCAACAAGCCATCGATCGCTTCATTCTCTCCAAGCTGGAAGCCAAGGGGCTCAAACCCAATCCGATCGCGGACCGCCGTACTCTGATGTTGCGAGCTCATTTTACGTTGACCGGGCTCCCACCAACGTACGATGAGATGGAAGCGTTTGTCGCCGACTCGTCCCCTAACGCATTCGAGAAACTGGTCGATCGCTTGCTTGAAAGTGGCCACTATGGAGAGCGATGGGCGCGTCACTGGTTGGACGTCGCTCGCTTTGCGGAGACAACAGGCTATCAAGCCGGAAGTCGCGACACTCGGTATCCCTATGCCTACACGTATCGCGACTACGTGATCCGCGCGCTGAATGATGATAAACCCTTTGACCAGTTCATCATCGAACAATTGGCTGCTGATCACTTGCAACCGACAGGAAACGACTTGCAAAATCTGGCCGCGTTGGGTTTTCTAACCGTAGGACGCAAGTTCATGGGGAATCCCAACGACATTATCGACGATCAGATCGACGTCGTCACTCGAGCTTTTTTGGGAACCAGCGTTGCATGTGCCCGCTGCCACGATCACAAGTATGATCCGTTACCAACAGCGGATTACTATTCCTTGTACGGCGTCTTTGCAAGTTCGAGAGAACCTGACGAGTTACCGCTCTTGGGCGATCCGACAACCACGCCCGGTTACGATGAATTCCTCGCTGCCAAAGCTTTGAAACAGAAGGAAGTCGACGCTTGGCTTGAGAAGAAGAGAGTTTCCACTGAGGATGAGCTTCGCACCCGACTTGCCGACTATTTGACGCAGTTGACTAAGACGGACTCACAATCCAGCGGTCGGCGAGCCAAGAGGAGTGGAGAACGAGGTGTCCTGCGAGCGCGAGTTTACTCTCGTTGGCAAGAGTTCATGGCGAGTCCAACCACCAAGGAACATCCGATTTGGGGTACACTCGTTCGAATCAACGCATTGCCAGCAGACAATTTCAAGGACCAGATTAGTCAATTGCTTAAGGATGACACATTCGTAGGGCTTCATCCAACGATTGTAGCGGCGCTCCAATCGTCCGTACCCGAGTCTGCAACCGACGCCGCACTAACCGTCGGCAAAAAGATCGAGGAGATCTACGCACAGTGGAAAGCCCTTAAAAAGAAAGATGATGCATCGACACGTCTGCCGGATGATAACGACGAAGGACTGCGTTTAGCACTCTTGGCGGAGGACAATCCCACTTCGCTTACGAGCGATTTGATGATTGCCAACTTGGATCAAGGAGAGCGCAATGAATACAACGTACAGCTCGGCAAAGTCAGGGGAGTCGAGGCGACTCATCATGGCGCTCCTGGGCGCGGGATGGTGCTCGTAGACAAGCCGACTCTCACGGATCCAGTCATCTTCCGCCGAGGTCAGCCAGGAAATCGCGGCGATCAAGTTCCTCGTCGATTTCTGCAGTTGCTATCTCACGTCGATGGTGGCAAGCCGTTCACTCAGGGAAGCGGTCGATTGGAATTGGCGCAAGCCATCGCGAGTCCTAACAATCCGTTGACGCCTCGTGTCATCGTCAATCGGATTTGGCAGCATCATTATGGAGTTGGATTGGTATCGACCGCGAGCGACTTTGGGTCCCGCGGCGATGCTCCGTCCCATCCAGAGTTATTGGACTACATCGCCGGCGAGTTTGTGAAGGACGGTTGGTCCATCAAACGACTTCAAAAGCGAATCATGATGTCCGCTACGTGGCAACAATCGAGCAATGTTCATTCGCAAGGCAAGTCCATCGATCCAGAAAACCGCCTTGTCTGGCATATGCCTCGGCGAAGATTGGAGTTTGAACCGTTGAGAGATCGTCTACTCTCAACGACGGAAAAACTCGACCGCACCATTGGCGGCCGCTCGGTGATGATCCATGAAGATGCCCTGCGTAGAGGGTTGTACGCCTACGTCGATCGCGAAGACATCCCGGGCCTGCTCGCGAGCTTCGATTTGCCAAGCCCCGATGCCAGCCAAGCGACCCGCGCACGTACCACGGTTCCTCAGCAGGCGCTCTTCTTAATTAATTCCAAGTTCGTGATCGGACAAGCGGAAATCTTGGCGACTAAGTCAGCGTCGATGGATTCGACGGTCGCGAGAATCAAGTCTCTGTATCGAGGGATATTGGCACGAGATCCGAGCGACGACGAACTTGCACTCGCAATAGACTTTATCCAAGCAGACCGAAGCGTCGACTCAACCTTTGGGAGCAAAAGCGATTCTCCGCCAAAGACCGATCCGTGGGTCGAGCTTTCTCAAGTACTGTTGTTAAGTAATGAATTTACCTTTGTAGACTAACCAAAGAATCCAGCAATGAACGTTCGACTCGATTCCCATGCGTTGATACGCTCGTTGGCGGCCTTGCCATCAAGTCGACGCGAGTTCCTGCGCCGTAGCGGCATTGGATTCGGATCGCTCGCGATGGCCAGCATGTTGGCGGATGAATCCCCTCGGTTGCTTGCGGATACCGCGATGGCCGCAGGTCAGTCACACCCCAATCCGATGTTTCCAAAACAGCCTCAGTTTGCAGCCAAAGCAAAAGCGGTCATTCATTTGTTTATGAACGGAGGGCCATCGCAAGTCGACACGTTCGATCCGAAGCCGGCACTCGACAAGCTGCATGGTCAACCTGTTCCAAACAACTTGAGAACCGAGCGAGAAACAGGAGCCGCCTATCGCTCTCCTTTCAAGTTCAAAAAATACGGACAGAGTGGGATCGAAGTCAGTGAACTTTTTCCTCATGTTGGCGAGATGATTGACGAGGTATGTGTGGTGCGATCCATGCACGCCAACGTTCCGAATCATGAACCGTCGCTCATGTTAATGAATTGCGGAGATGCCACTCTAGTACGACCTTCGGTTGGCTCATGGATAACGTATGGACTTGGGAGCGAGAATCAAAATTTGCCTGGCTTCATCGCCATGTGCCCTGGTGGATATCCCATTAAA
>JBEBHM010000839.1:0-3553 GCA_040080875.1 Pirellula sp. | reverse complement strand
CCCCCATGCCGGTCGTGCCGAAGCCGACCAGAACGAATAGCACGGAAACCGACTGGCGAAAAAAATCCGGCGCAACAAGAACGGCATCGGGTGATGGAAATTCGGGTTCCTCGAAGAAAGCATGGGCCAGGTCCTCCAATCAACTCGAATCGCAAGGCACCGGTGCGCTCAGAAAATCTCTCCGCCTTGGTTTGGTCGGCAGTGCGATTGCCGCAACATCGGTAATCTTCCTTTGGTTTATTCTGGCCCGCACGCCACCCATTCCTTTGTTTGCGAGCGTCAACTTCAATCAGGGAAAATCTCTGAGCGCTTTAGGAGAATTCGGCTTTCCTAAATACTCTCAATCTCGGTTGTCTGCGCCATCTAGGTTATTCCGACTTGTATCTTCCGAAAACGCTTCGGACAAATCCGACGAAACGCTTAAATCGATCTTAGCAAATGGGAAGAAGTGGACGTCGGATCTTAAGCGCAAAATGTCCCCAGAGGACTTCAACCATTTTTTCCGAAACGACGGTCTTTTGCGCGGTGGCGGACGCGATCAAAATATCATTGCGTTTTATTTCCAAGGATTTATTGCCAGAAATAAATCCAATCACCACGAATGGCAGTTGTTGACGTCGACGGCGGACCCCTTTGACGATTCCCAACGGAATGATCGCATTGAGCTTTCCGAGCTCTTCCGTCATATCGCGGAGGCTACGCCCCTCGACTCCTTGGCGATCGTTGCACTCGATGTGACTCCTCCCAATGTGATCACCAATCTCGGAGACCTCGAATTTCCATCCAATGATATCCATGAAGCTTTCAAACGAATCGGTGATCTTGGGGACCGACTGATGGTCATCCTTCCCTGCGGTCAAGGTCAACAGAATTGGGGCGCCCCAGAACTATCGTCGTCCGCATTTGGACACTATTTCCTCGAAGGGATCGAATCGGGATTTAGAAAAGGTAACATCACTGCAGACGGGTTTCGCACGGAACTTACGAAAAGGGTTCGAAGTTGGGTTGCACAAGGAAGAAAGTCCATTCAGGAACCGCAATTCTTAACGATTGCAACAGACCAAAAACTCGGTCAATTCAAGTTCTACCGATTCCTGACTCAGTTGCCAGCGGCCACGCGCCCGACAACAGCTACCGGACAGGCGGACCGATTCAAGAAACTCGATGTGTCCTGGGACGAGTTTTCCGGATTAGCTGCATTTGCAGCTTGGAATCCGATCCTCTACGCCAAGTTAGAGTCGCAGTTAATTGCGATGGAAAGTGTCGTAGAAACAGAAGGCAGCTCATGGGACCAAAGAGTAATAGCGTTCCAAATAGATCTAGATAAAGCAAAATCACAATGGAAATGCGATCGACGTGTAAGCCTTATCGAATCGGAATTTAATCAAAGGCTCGGTCGTTGCGAGATCTTTGATTGGGATCTCCTGTCGAACGAACGACGAACCACCACGTCCCTATCGCAACCAATCAAAAAAACGCAATCGGTAGGACGGCAAGATCGTGATAATCTTGCATTGGAAATTTGGAGGCGTATCGAAGCCGTTGCCACCAGCAATGATGCCGCAAGGTGGAACACGGAGTTTTCTAGGGAGACTCTTCGGGACACCTTTCAAGCTCTAGACGCAACCAAGTCGGAAACCGAATGGCTGGAGATTCAACTCTGCAAAACTCTCTTCAACGACGTGAACTGGAAGTCTGCGTCGGACGAAACAACGAAAGCCTTCGCGAATCTCATTCGCTGCTTTTCCAAACTGCAAAGGATTCATTGCACTTCGCTGCCCAATGAAAGTAGTCTGGTCGGTAGTCTATTAACTTTACCCTACGAACGTGCCGCCTGGTGTGAAAAAGAAGCCCTGGAATTGGACAAGCAGTTTCATCGGGCATTCGATGCATTCTGCGCCAATGAATGGTCCCGTTCGCTCGAAGTTTCAACGGCCCTTTTGCAACCCACAGGCCGAATCGACGCATTTCAATCGCGTGCAAATACCATCGATCAACACATCTTGGCCAGGGACCGAGTCATCCAAGAAGTGCCACATTTGCTGGGCTTGCTCATGCGGATAGGACAACATATGGAGATCAAAACAGGAAATGAATTGTCAAAGCAATCGGCGATACTGCTCAACCGCGCCAAGGATATCGAAAGCAAACTTAGCGATCCTGACGAGACTCCATTTAAAGACAGTCAGGCACTCTCATTGATGGAGCAATTGAAACTGCTGCGAACCGACGTCTTGAAGTTGATACAAGAACAAGTCGATCCGAGCAAAGCCACGGACCCCGAAAGTATTTATGCACAACGGATCGCGCTGCGATTCCCGCATCTTGAGAACGCGGATCGCAAGCGTTTTCACAATAATCTCGCGGCCTTCTACGCCAGACGCATCGATTACGCCACCGAGTCGGATGAAAAACTCTCGTCACAACCGTTTACTGCAAAGGGAATCCAGGATGGATTTGTGGCAGGACTCGAACAATCAAGTAATAAAGATCGAGATGTTTATGTAGCCATCGCGACGTCCGATTTGCGTTCCGATCCAAATTGGTTGACTGATACGAAAGGACAAGGCAGAACTCCTGCCGAAAACGAACACGGACTTCGTGTCTCCAAGTATCATGCTGGTTCTCGTATTAAGGCTTATGCGAACGCTCTTGCGTACGAAAAACTCTCGGATAGCGAGGAGCCCTGGAGCAGTCCGCTTGAATTCCAAGCGATCTGCGAGCAGAATTTTCGTGAATTGCAATCCATGCGACTCTACGAAGCTCGCTGGGGTGACGGATTCTATTCGGATAATCAGGAGAGGCTTTACATTCGACGATTGGCCAATCAGTACCTCGATCCGCCTGCTCATTGCAAGGCCTGGATATCGGTAAAGCTGAGCAACCGTGTCTACAATGCGTGGGAGCGTGCTAAGCACGATTTGAGCTCAATCCGCACAAGCGACGCGCAGGACGAGCCGAATAGGAAATTGGAAATCGAATGGATGGCGGCACCTGCGGACAATTCGTGGGGAGATGCTGTGGCTTCGATCCGACAAAAATCCTCGACGTCTGACAACGATTTTGCTCCGGTAGTTTCCCCATTGGCATTCCGGGAAAAGGCGATATCGAGAATCGGATTCGACTATCGAGTCGACGATTTGGCTTACCGTTTGTCGATCCGAGGGAACTTGTTTGATAAACAAGTGAAACGATCCGCCGAGCGAGAGCGAGTGGCCTGGACATTCTCTCCTCCTAACGATTTGGCCTCGGTCAAGGTCAACGCCAATGCCGAGCCGCAATCGGTTGTCATACTGCTCGATTGCTCCAAATCAATGACGCATGAGGAAGTGTCGATGCCACGCGGTGCATTTGCCGAAGCTATCAAAACGGTCGACAATCTTTTAAAAAATTTAAAGGATCGTTCCGATCAAGGTATCCACAGCGAAGTTTCCATCATGGCCTTCGGGCTAAAGTTTGACGATGAAATGGAACTGCCACCAGGATTCAAGTTTGCGAGAGCTGGCGGAAAAAAACTCGCCTCTGTGGACCGAAACCACGACACTAAGGACAA
>JBEBHM010000160.1:0-13375 GCA_040080875.1 Pirellula sp. | reverse complement strand
GTCTTGCTCTACAATCCGGAATTTGAAATCGCCAATATGATCATCGAGGACGGCGTCATTTTGGCAGGACATTGTGCTCCCGCCTCCACCTACAAGACCGGAATGGTGGTGTCGTTGGACATGGGCAAGACCTGGGCGCAGCACGATCTGGCGGAATATGGACCTCGCTCACCCGTTCGTTTTCACCCCAAGAACAGCGACGGTTGGTTCCGAGTCGATTTGAGGAAAGGCTGGATCGATCGAGCCGAAGTGTTGTTCATCAAACCCAAAAAATAGTGCCGACAATGTCGAGTGTCGGATATTCGTACGTCCGGTTATCATAAGGAATGCCAAAGCGTGGACTATTCGCGTTTTCTAGCAAGCGAGCGAGAGCGCGCCCTCGGTCGATATCTCCTAACTAAGGAAACTATAATGAATCGGAAAATTTGGTTGGCGGTTTTGATCCCGGCTGTGATGACGACTTCGGTGTTGCTCGGGGTGATGAGGCTCAACGGAAATCCCCAGCAGTCCAAGAAGAATCAAGTCCTGGATTCCTTCATGCGTCTCAAGTTGGAACATTCCAAGCTTATCCTTGAGGGGCTTGCGACAGAAGACTACGAGATGATCTCAAAGGGAGCCCAAGCCCTCACCGCGCTAAGTCTTGAAAGCGCCTGGAACGTCTATACGACCGAAGAATATTTGAAGAAAAGCACTGACTTTCGCCGATCGATTCAGTTGATCAAGGACGCTGCACACGAGGAAAACGTGGATCGTGCGACGTTGGGTTATGTCAATTTGACGGTTCAATGCATCGAGTGCCATCGCTACCTTCGCAAGAAAGTCGATTCCGACGCGGCTTCCAATAAGTGATGTTTGATCCGTACTGCGATCCTGTACAATGTCCTCCCACGCGTGCCCTTGTGCTAACGCCAGAAACTGGAAGCTCCTGCGGGTTTCTCGGATTGAGCCTGAGACGGCTGCCAAATGGCACTCGATCATAAAACTTTCCAACATCACAAATCATTCGATTAATTGAGCCTGAGGCGCTAGCCGATCGGCCATAGGACTCGGCTAGCGCCGCTAGCGCCTCAGGCTCAACACAAACCCAGCGAAGTACAGCGACGAAGGTGGGAAGTTCTCCTAGCGCCTTAGGCTCAAGTAGCAAAATCAACCGGTAGGGACTTGGAAGTTCGGCACTCGCCGCAACGGCAATTTCGTTAATCAATTTTTTTGCAAGGAATTCAATGGTATCGAGTGGGACCGGCGGCGAAGCGCCCCTTTCTAATTCTCGGCCTGTTCCCAAACTCGTTCCTCCTTATGTCAGCGCAGTTTCGACGGCGATCTGTGCGTTGTTTGGAATCCTGGCTGCTTTCCTGGGTTTTGTCGTCGGCGACAGTACGGTTTGGTACGTTGTTTTCTGTCTATGTGCCTACATCGCGGGTGGCTTCTTTCCGTCGCAAAACGCCTGGAAGAATCTTCAAGAGGGGAAACTCAACGTCGATCTGTTGATGATCATCGCAGCGCTGGGGGCTGCCAGCATTGGGGATTGGCTCGAAGGCGTAGTGCTTCTGTTTTTGTTCTCGCTGAGCGGAACACTTGAGGCATTTGCCATTTACCGAACCAACCAGTCGATTGAATCGCTCATACAGCTTAGGCCGCGCGATGCATGGCTGGTGAGAAAGAACCGGCTCGAGGACATGCGTGTCCCGATTGAGTCGCTGCAATTGGGCGACGTCATTCGTATCAGGCCAGGAGAGCGCTATGCGGTGGATGGGGTCGTAACCGAAGGTGAAACTTGGGCCAACGAATCGACTTTGACCGGCGAAAGCGAGCCCATCCACAAACAAGTCAACTCGCAAGTCTTCGCGGGAACGATGAACGGTGCTGGGAGCGTCTTGGTCCAAATGACCAAGGCGGTTAGCGATACGACCCTCGAACGTATCGTTCACATGGTTCAGGAAGCGCAAGCTCAAAAGACACCGACGCAGCGGTTTGTAGAGTCTTGGCAACAACCCTATGTGATCGGTGTTTTGTTGGCTTCCGCCCTTGTTTTTTTCGGAGCCAAACTGACTCATACCTCGAGTTGGTACGATGCGTTCTATCATGCGATGGTGATTCTCGTGGCCGCCTCACCTTGTGCAGTGGTCGTCGGCTCGCCCGCTGTCTTGCTTTCCGCCATTGCCCGAGCTGGCCGACAAGGGGTGTTGTTCAAAGGCGGAGTTCATGTCGAAGCGCTCGGGACCATCGATACGATCGCCTTTGACAAGACCGGCACGGTCACGGTCGGCAAGCCTGGAGTGACCGAAGTTTGGACTCCGCCGGGTTGCGATCCATCAAAACTTCTCAGCTTGGCGTCAGCAGTCGAGCTTCGTAGCGAACACCCGCTCGGCATCCCGGTCATTGCGGAAACGAAACTCCGAGGGATCCCAATTTCCGAGGAACTCATCACCGAGTTTCATAGCCACACAGGACTTGGTGTGCACGCCCGGGTCGGAGGGCGTTGGGTGGGTGTGGGCCGTGAGGGATTATTCGATTCCCACGAGTTTCCCATTCCCAAGGAGATGATTGCCCGGGCCCAAGAGGTGCGAGAGCGAGGGGAAACGGCCTTGTTGGTATGCACCGACGAACCCAACGTGATGGGAGTCATTGGCGTGGCCGATCAAATGCGAAACGAAGCGGCCCAAACGATCGCGGAATTAACGCATCTGGGGATCAAGTCGATCGTCATGTTGACTGGCGATCACGAGCGTGTGGCTCATGCCATCGCAAGAAAGATCGGAATCGTCGAGGTGCGAGCTGGCCTCTTGCCCGACCAAAAAGTGTATGAGCTAAAGAAGCTGGAGGATCGTTCCGGAGCGGTGGCCATGGTGGGTGACGGGGTCAACGACGCGCCGGCATTGGCCGCCGCAAGCGTGGGGATCGCCATGGGTGGAGCGGGCACCGACGTAGCGCTCGAAGTCGCCGATGTGGTGCTCATGCGAGATGGCTTAGGGGCCTTGCCCTTTGCGGTTTGGATCAGTCGTTTGGCTCGAAAAAGAGTGCGTCAGAATATGATTTTTGCTTTTGGCATGATCGGCGTGCTCGTCATTTCGACCTTCTTTGATTTACCGCTTTGGCTTGGAGTCCTTGGCCACGAAGGGAGTACAGTACTAGTGGTTTTCAACGGACTGCGAATCCTATGGATGAAGACTCCACGCTTCTGCTCGTAGCGGGGATGGGGAACTTCCCTCTTTCTTCGCGGGCTTTCCGGTATCTTTGTCATAAGCCTGAGGCTGGGGTGATAAAAGTTTGCAATTGTGGCGTTTGGAGATTGCGCAACTTCTGTTCCGTCAGAGACCCCAGCGGCCTCCTCATGCCGCTTGGTGAACAAGATTCATAGGCTAGATGCAGGGACCGTCCGATTCGAAGACCCCCGTGACCTCGGAGGCCGTCTCACTTTCGTCTCAAATCATTCGATGGCTTTGTGATGAGCCTGAGGCGCTAGCGCGCTAGCCGAGCTTTATGATCGATCCGCGAGCAGTCTCGAGGTTAACCGCGAGCGCAGATTCCACTATCAACCAGCCACTCTTTTAATCGCTTGGGCCACTCGCCTGCAGCTCCTTGACTGTTTGGTCGATAACCGAAGCCATGTCCTGCATTTGAGTAAATGTGCAATTCGGCCGGCACGCCAGCTTCTTTGTATTTGAGATAGAGCTTGGGCATCCCCAACGAGATATCGTCGCGATCTTTGGCCCCGAGGGCGATGAAGACTGGCGGCATTCCTTTCTTGACGGTAAATCGGTTCGAACTGCCCGGGTAAATGAGGACTTGGAAATTGGGACGGCTGCTCATACGGTCGATCGCGCCCACCGCGTCAGGCTTGCCCTCGTCCGAGTCCATCGCCGCAAGTGCTGCTAGCTCACCACCGGCTGAAAAACCGAGCACGCCCAGTTTGTCCGGGTCGACGTTCCAGCTCTTGGCTTTGCTTCGGATCAATCGCAAGGCTTGTCGCACGTCGGCCATTGCGTGGTCGTCCACCGTGTACGTCGAACCAGGTTCCCGAGCGAGCCGGTTCTTGAGCACAAACGCAACGATGCCATTTTCTGCGAACCACTGACCCAAGTCATAGCCTTCGTGCCCCAAACAAAGCATTCGATGACCGCCTCCTGGACAAATCAAGATCGCAGGCTTGCTTGCGGCGTTGGCTTCTTGCTTGATCAAGAATGGGGTGATCGATGGGTGATGAATATTGGTGACGTTGCACTTTCCGGGACCGATATCCTCTTTCTCAGGTTCGTTCATTCGAGCGACTGACCCGGGAGCCCCCTCGGGCCATAGATACATTGGAGCGGGATGATCCGCCCGAACCTCGTTCGGCAAAACGTCTAGATTCCCAACACCACCCAATACCAAAAGCAACAACCATCGTTTCATCGATCGAATTCCAAGTTGAGAGGAACAAACCAGTGAGTTTTCGGACTATTGTAACTGATCTCGACGCGCGAAAGTCAGAGGGGCGTTGCCAATTCCTACGAACGCTATCGCTCGCTGGAGCCCGTCCGTCGGAATGGCTGGAATGTTTTTGTGTTGCTCGGACGAAGGCCACTATTTGATCGGTAGGTGTACGTTCAACTCGAAATGCTTCAGGCCGTGCTCGAAGGGTCTGCCCAACCAGGCTTCAAAACTGGGCTGATCGTCGGGCACATATTTGCTTCGTGGAAGCCAACTACCGTACAGCCATTGGAGTAGTCGTATCTCCAGATGGATATCACCCTTCATCTCGACTTCTGCAACTAGCATGGGCGGAAATCGATAGAGTCCAATTTCGCCCCCAGGCTTGAATCCATTCTCCACCTCTACGGCGACACAATAGTGACAATGTTCCAAGGACGTAACATTGGGATTTTCAAACTGATACCCGAGCCATTGACCATGGCCCAGCAATCGAGCGTCTGCCCAAGCCATCAATCGATTGGCGGCTTGCACAACTCCATCGCCATGGTAGGGATTGGACACACGAATGTAAGCCACCTTCCTCTCCGGCAACTCACGGATGCGGACACGAAATTGATCGGGATTGGCTCGCGAGCGACTCTTCTTTAACTGAAAGGGAGACTCAACCGTGGCGGATTCTATCCTTTTGGCATGCTCGTCTCGCCAGGCGGTAAGATCAAACTTGCTTGGAGCCACACCATATCGGAGCTTAAAACTACGGGTGAAATCGGACGAACTAGAAAAACCACAGTCGAGGGCAATTGCAGTTAGCGACTTTTCTTTCCCGAAGCTCATCAGTTGCAGCGATTTTTCCAGTCGCAAGCGTTTAACAAACTCGTTGGGTGTCTCGCCGACCATTGCTTGAAATACGCGATGGAAATGAAAAGGCGACAGGTCAGCCAGTTCAGCCAGCTCGTTTAATCTCAATGGCTGGGTCAAGTCAGATAAGATGTGATCGAGGACCCGGTTGACGCGCTGAATGTAGCTTGTTTTCTGCCCCGGTAGGTTTTTTGGTGTGGATCGCAAGATATGTCAAAAAGGCTAAAAACGAGCGTGCTATGATGCTGTCCTTAGTCTACTCAAATTTTTTACGAAGGAGATTTGTTCATGCGATTTGCCATATCCTGTTTGGTGATTCTGTGTGTCTGCGGCTGGGCAATTTATCCCGTGACTGGTTCACGATCCGAAGAAACGTCCGAAGACACAAGGAAATCCGACATGCAACTAGGAAACTTTTCAATCAGTCTGACCGTCAAGGACATTCATGCTTCGAAAGAGTTTTATGAGAAACTAGGATTCAAGTTGAGTGGAGGGGATTTGAAACGCAAGTATGTGATTTTACAGAACGAGACAAGCACGATTGGATTGTATCAAGGCATGTTCGAGAAAAACTCCTTGACCTACAATCCCGGCTGGGATCGGGATTGCAAGACTCTGGCTGAGTTCCAGGATGTGCGTGAGATCCAACAAGAGTTGAAAAAGCGTGGACTGAATCCCGTAGTGTCTGCGGACGAATCGACGACCGGTCCAGCCTTTTTGACATTGGTCGACCCCGATGGCAATCCCATTCTGATCGACCAACACGTACCGAAGCCAACTAAGAAATAGTAAGGTCGAGGCCGAGCGGTCCCAATGATCGCGCACCCAGTTCGCATCCTGATATCTCTGGAAAAAGAAAAGCGGATGTCAGTTTTTGAACCCGGCTGAAAGGTTGAGAATAGTTCGAACGCTCAGCTACATTTTCAATGAGTCAATGCGCATTGGACGGGGAACGACTTGGTCTTGTGCTGGATGACTCCTAATCGGTCACGCTCTTGAATCAGCTGCGCAAGGATGCTGATCGAGATTTCCGCAGGCGTGTTGTTTCCGAGCGGTAGCCCCATCGGACAAAAAATCGATTCAAGAAGATCTTCAGCAAACCCAAGCTCCTTCAAGTTCCTTTTGAGCACTTTAGCTTTTTGAAGGCTGCCGATGACCCCCAAGTACAATGGACGTGAAGTCTTAAGTATTTCGGCGACGACTGGCAGATCAGTCGCATGTCCCTGTGTCATGAGCAACACAAATCCCATTGGGTCGATCTGCTTCACCTCGTCCCGAAGATTCTCGCTGCAAATTTTTCGAAGCCGTGGATGATGTACAAGCCGATCGAGCCACACTCTGCGTTGATCAATGCACGTCACAACGCAATTTAGACCGAGAAGCAACGGAACAAGCTTCTGCGCCACATGGCCTGCACCAAAAACGTATATCTTCCAATCGTTACAAAGAAACACTTCGAAAAAGAATTTCGTCTCGCCCCCGCAAGTCATCCCGACATCCGTTTGCAGGTTCCACGTTACCAATTCGCAGATTCGGCCATCACATTTTGCGAGGATATCCTGGGCGAAGGATATGGCTTTTGCCTCGACTTTGCCACCTCCCAAAGTTCCCTGCACGATGCCTTCAGCCGTTACAATTGCCTTGGCTCCTTGGATCTGAGGAGCGCTGCCACGCGCATCAACCATCGTAATCGTGACGAATGCAGTGCGTGCGTCCAGCAGTTCGGTTAGTTTTTGAAGATGATCATGGATATCAAACGCCATGATTTCTGCCTTGGGAAATAGGTTTGTTGTAAATCGATTTATCGAAAATTGAGTGACAGGATGACAACGGGTCGTGCATTTGCAATCGTTCCAGCCGCAGGGTTCAGCCTCCGAATGGGAGCTCCGAAATTATTGCTACCGTGGAAAGGTACGTCGATCATCGGGCACACGTTGCAAGCATGGACTAGGAGCCAAGTCACCAAAACCATTGTCATCCTGCGAGCGGACGACGAGCTGCTGGCTGCCGCGTGCAAAAACTGGCCTGTCGATATTGTACGTCCATCGACGAATCCTGTAGACATGAAACAATCGATTCAGTTTGCATTGCTACATGCGGAATCCGCTTACGATGCCGCTCCACCTGACCGGTGGCTGGTTGCACCCGCTGATATGCCGCACCTTTCCGGGCAGGTGATCAACTCGCTAGTATCCAGCGGCCTTGACCTTGAGTCGATAGTTTTGCCGCGTTTTGGCGATCGCATCGGGCACCCGGTATCTTTCCCGTGGCGTTTTCGGAAACACCTTTTCGAGTTAAAGGAAGATGAAGGCGTGAATCGCATCATTGAAACGGAATCGGTTTTTCACGTAGATTTGACCAGCGATGTTTTATTCGACGATTTGGATACGCCTGAGGACTATAGTCGGCTGCTTGGGAATGGAGTACATTGACATTTCCGTCACGCCCACCAATGAGGTACGAATCATGGCACGTGAAATCTTTCTCATCGTGAACGGGTCGAAACGAACGACGACCACGGACGAAGACCGCCCACTGCTCGACGTATTGCGCGAAGATTTTGAACTGACTGGAACCAAATTTGGTTGCGGTGAGGGGGAATGCGGTGCGTGTACTGTGCTGGTTGAGGGCAAGCCAACGCGATCCTGCATGACCACCATTTCTGAAGTCGACGGCAAGAACGTTCAAACCATCGAGGGGCTTGCATCGAACAATCAATAGCACCGAGTCCAGGAAGCCTTTCTAAACAAGCAAGCCATGCAATGCGGATACTGTGTTCCCGGGCACATCATGACCGCAGTCGCGTTGCTCAAGGATCAACCGACCGCAACACGCGAAGAAATCGTTGCAACCATGAGTCAACACATATGTCGCTGTTGTAACTATCGAAATATACGCGATGCCGTCGAGTCATTGGGCCACTGATATGACAACGAATAATCCATTTGATGAGGAATTGATAGAAGCCGAACGCTATGAGCTTCGAGAACCGAGCGTGTATCGTTTCGATTCCGATCGGCGAGGATTTGTTCAAGCGCTCGGCGGCGGTTTAATGTTGGCTGCTTCCGTCGTTCATTCAAACCAGGCGCAAGCCCAGCGCGGCAGAACCGCTCGCCGCGAGGAGTTGTTATCCGAACGATTCCATCTGGGAATCGATGGCGTAGTGACTGTATTGACAAGCAAGGTGGAGGTCGGGCAGGGTTCGCGAACGCAACTAACGCAAGCCGTTGCAGAAGAGTTTCGGATTCCTCTCGATCGTATTCGCTTGATCATGGCCGACACAGTTCAATGTCCTGACGACGGTGGTACTGCCGGCAGTCGTACCACACCATCCACCGTGCCACGAGTGCGCAACGCTGCTGCCGCGATTCGCGAAGTGCTCGTCAATCATGCGGCGTTGACACTAGGTGTCGATGCCGCTCGAATCTCAATCCAGGATGGAGTTTTCGTCGCAGCGGATGGTGCAAAACTGACTCTCGCGAAATTGACTCTGGCGGAACTAGCAAACGATTCAGAACTATCCGCCAAGTTAAAAGTCGCACCGAAGTCGGATGTCCAAACGACGTCTGTCGAGCAATGGCGTATTTTGGGTACATCCGTTGCGAAAGTCGGCGGCAAGGCCGTCGTGACAGGGGAGGCAAAATACCCATCCGATATCCGTCGGCCCGGTATGCTTTATGGCAAGATACTGAGACCGATATCGTATGGCGCGAAACTCAAATCCGTCGATGTTTCTGTCGTTGCGACGATGAAGGATGTGGTTGTCGTTCGCGATGGCGATTTTTTAGGTTGCGTTGCACCGACTTCGTGGCAAGCTGCCAAGGCGCGCGACGCAATCGCCACAACCGTGCAATGGGACCGCCCCGAGCATCCCTCTAGCAGCGAGCTATTTCCGCATCTTAAACGAACTGCGAAACCCAATGCGCGCGGTCAAGCAGTGGAAGCAAAATCCGCCAACGCTCCGAGCGGAGACCTTCGAAAACTCGCTACAAGCTATACGGTGGCATACATCCAACACGCGCCGATGGAGCCACGAGCAGCGGTTGCTGAATGGACCGATGGGGCACTGAGCGTGTGGACTGGTTCCCAACAACCTGCACGCGTTCAAAGCGATTTGATGCAGGCCTTTCGATTGCCTCAAGACAAGGTGCACGTCATCATTCCAGATACAGGTGGCGGCTTTGGTGGCAAGCACACGGGCGAAGCAGCAGTCGAGGCCGCGCGACTCGCCAAGTCCGCTGGAAGACCTGTCTCGCTGCGCTGGACACGTGAAGAAGAGTTCACGTGGGCCTATTTCCGTCCGGCGGGCCTAATCGAGGTCGAAGCGAGCTTGGATCGAACCAATAAAATTGTGGAATGGAAATTCACGAATTACAACTCGGGTGGATCAGCCATCGAATCACCGTACAAGATTTCCAATGCGGTCAACCGATTCGTTGAAACCGACTCGCCGTTAAAACAGGGGTCCTACCGTGCCCTTGCGTCGACGGCCAACACATTTGCACGCGAATCCGCGATGGATGAACTTGCAAAACTCTGTGGTATGGACCCACTTGCGTTTCGGCTCCAGCATTTGCCAGACGGACGATTGAAAGATGTACTTGTCGCGGCGGCCGACCGATTTGATTGGACCAAGCGCCGAAAGATGATGGATGGAAAAGGAGAAAAGGGTTCGGGGACACGAGGTATTGGACTGAGTTGTGGCACAGAAAAAGGTTCCTATGTCGCGGCATGCGTAGAAGTTGAGTTGAACGATGGGCAGATTCACGTGAGGAGTGTTTACCAAGCCTTCGAATGTGGTGCGATTCAGAATCCGGCAAATCTGCGATCCCAAGTAGAAGGTTCCATAATCATGGGCTTGGGCGGCGCATTGTTTGAAGGCATGGAATTCAAATCGGGGCAGATTCTCAACAACAACTTTTCCAGCTATCGTGTTCCCCGAATGAGCGACATGCCGTCGATGGAGATTGTCCTATTGGATCGCAAAGATCTGACATCCGTGGGCGGCAGCGAAACACCGATTATTGCGATTGCACCAGCCATCGCAAACGCGGTGGACCATGCCGTCAACATACGATCGCGATCGCTTCCATTGCGACTGACGTGATCAATCCGTCGCCCTTTTTCGTGGCTCGAATCACTTCGCTGGAGATACATCGGTCAAGTCTTGGAAGGTGAACAACTTGGCGTCGACGAACTGACTCACGGCATTTCCGCTATACGTTTTACCACCCGCCAATGGAAGCTTCTTCACCGGGGCGCCTTGCTTTAGGTCCAGATCATCGAGCTTCACCCAGAAAGTCGCCGGCGTCAGGGCGGAGTCGAAGATCACGACACGGTTGGTGCTGTCGCTCACGGTCCGCCAGATGGTGGATGAGACCCAGGGCTGTTCTTCATTGGCAAAACCCAGCGGGGTGCCGACGCTTCGCATCAACGAAAGCACCGCCATCGGGGCTTGGAACTTAAAGCTCCTCTCCGGCGTACCGGCAATGTATGTCGACGACACTTCCGCCGGGAGAATGTCTAAGAGAAAGGAGGCACGTACGAAGCGGTCGGCCGCGCGCGAGGTGCCTGGCAGGGACTTCGAGACCCCGCCGGCGTCCTTCCAGTATTCCATGATCGCCAGTTGCTTGTCGTAGGTGGGAGAGTTGGTCACGACCTTGTACTGCTTGCCGTGATGGATGACGAGCTTTCCGTCGACGTACTCGAACACCGCCGAGTCACCGGAAGCGTCCGAAATCACTAGGTGCATGTTGGCGGGCCGGCCCGTACCGAGTACCACGGTCTGCACGCGGAAGTTTTCCTTCCGGAGGTCGGCTACGGCCTCGGACACGGTGGCAAAGTTATCCAGCACGTACTGTGGCCAGGTGCTCAACGAGATCACCTTCTCGCCTTCAGCCGCTTTGCCATAATTCGATTCGACAAGAGCGAGCTCGTTAACCACAAGCCCCTTCTCGTTCATCCCTTCGGAAGTGCCGATGTCGTAGGCCGACACGATCAGGCTGCCATACTTCGACTCCCAGGAGACCGTGTACTTACCACCCCGGCCATCACGTTTCATGGCTCGCGGCAGCACCCACATGTTGGACGCCATGTCTTCGCCCCAGTCCATGGAACGGCCGACGATGACCGTGCCATCCTTGGCAACGTAAAGCGCTCGCGTGCAGGCAAACGCGGACGACTGCGCGGCAATGATGGCGAATGTTGTGATCAATGAGATCAGCGATCTGCAGGTGTTGAGTTTCATTTTAGGGTGCGTGCTTTCGGTGCTTGCTCTTGTTTTTGTTGGTACGCTTATTCCGCTCCACCGTCCACTATTGAAGCGTGCCGGCGATCTTGATGGCAGTTTGGGCTGCACGACGGAATGTTCTAGTAGATTGTACGTCATTTCGAATCTCCGCTTCTGCTCAAGTAGGTGCCATAAGATGCTAGAATAGTCTATTCAAAATCGCAATGGTTGTGCCATTACGGAATCCACCTAACAAAATGAACATCAACTTAGCTCGCTATTGCCCAATGGTGCTTCTGCTCATGCTGAACATGAGCTTTTTGCAATGCGAATGCTTGGCTGAGAATACAAACGTGCTCTTCATTGCAGTCGATGACATGGGCAGCGTCCTCGGTTGCGCCGGGCATCCAATTGCGCAGACACCGAATTTGGATCGACTCTCTGCGAGCGGCGTTCGGTTTGACCGAGCCTACTGCCAGATTCCCCTTTGCAATCCTAGTAGAGCTTCCTTAATGACCGGTTTGCGGCCCGATGCCTGTGGCGTTTTCGATCTAGAGCGACATTTTCGCGATCAGGTCACCGATGTTGTAACGCTGCCTCAGCATTTCAAGAACAACGGTTGGTTCACTGCGCGCGTCGGCAAGATCTATCACTATGACGTCCCTAAAGCGATCGGCACGAACGGACTCGACGACAAACCGTCGTGGGAAATCGTCATCAATCCGAAAGGTCGCGATGTGCTCGATGAATCCAAGATCATCAATCCTACGCCCGAGAAACCAGTCAGCGCCGCATTAAGCTGGCTAGCCGCCGACGGAACGGACGAAGAGCAAACGGACGGCATGATTGCCAGCGAAGCGATTCGATTGCTTGAACAACATCGCGACAAGCCTTTCTTTATCGCCGCCGGCTTCTTCCGTCCGCATACACCATTTGTTGCACCCAAGAAGTACTTCGATCTCTATTCTCTCGATCGATTCAAATTGCCTGAGTGTCCGGCCAATGACCGCGACGACATTCCCGCTGCGGCTTTCGCTCACAACAACCTCACACCGAACTACGGATTACCGAGCGAAACCTGTCGTGAGGCACTTCGCGCATACTTCGCCAGCGTTACTTTTGTCGACGCACAGATCGGTCGACTGCTCGACGCTTTGCAACGGCTCGGTCTATTGCAGACGACCACGGTAGTCTTTTGGAGTGATCATGGCTATCATCTCGGAGAACACGGTGGCATTTGGCAAAAACGAACGTTGTTTGATGAGTCTTCACGGTCGCCACTCATCGTTCGGACACCCAATGCACTCGGCAATGGTCGCGCCTCACCACGGATGGTCGAGTTAATCGACCTCTACCCAACACTGACCGACCTCTGTGGACTGGCCGCTCCGAAACATCTCGCCGGACGATCTTTGCGAACTCTACTCGATGATCCTTCACATGCATGGCCGCACGCTGCCTTCACGCAAATCCTTCGGCCCGGAGCAGGCAAGCCTGTCATGGGTCGCAGTATTCGCACCGAAGACTTCCGATATACCGAATGGGATGAAGGTCGCGCCGGTTCCGAACTTTACAATCATCGCAGTGATCCGAACGAGTTCCATAATATCGCAAACGAATCCAACCAAGCCGCCTTCGTTAACCAATTGCGAGAAAGTCTCCGGAAGCACGCTTCAGGCACCGCGCCAGAAACTCCCTTTGACCCAAAACGACTATAACGGTAGGCGCCAGGCCCTCCCCACTGAAGGTCGCCCGTGGGTCGCACTTGCCGAGTGCGACCATGAACTGAGAACCACGCCAAAACCAATCCCGCGACCTTGTAACACATCGCCGAGATTGCTGGCAGCGCATGGTGACTTCCGGCACAAGTCACCC
>JBEBHM010000159.1:0-13385 GCA_040080875.1 Pirellula sp. | reverse complement strand
ATTTGGCGAGAAAACTGTATTTTGTCTGCTTCGGGAGTCACAGTTTCGATTCCTTCGTAACTTAAAGGCACATCTTCCGCCTTTGATGTACCAATTAATGATGTCTACCAATCATTATATTCGTGTCTGGACTATCGAGTCAGTGCCGATTGTCGCTAAAAACGTAAATTTTCGTAAAATCCTCAACAAGTCTTCCTGGCAACTGTTCGTTGGGGCTAATCTACGTTCATTGGAAAGGCAAACCACCCGCTTTCAGGGGGCAACGAGTCACCATTGGAAGCATACTCGAAGCTAATTCGGAGCCTATTTGTTGAACAGGTCCTTTTGTCCAGTCAAACATGTTTGAACGCAAGAGCCTAAAGTGGCCAATCATACTAGCAATCTTCATGATTGTGATGTTGGTTGGTCTGACGGTTGGCTGGATATTGATCACAATCTTCGGCGCCTACTGGATCCTGCTCAGTGTTGGCTCGATCATGTTTGGTTTTGTTTTGGTGGGAGTGGTTGTGTACTTGGTTTGGAGCATCCAGCAAATCAATCTGAATCGGCGTCAAAGCAACTTCATCGATTCGGTCACACATGAGTTAAAGAGCCCGATCGCATCGTTGAAACTGTTTTTGCAAACGTTGGGGCGGCGGACGATGGACGAGCCGCAGCGCCAAGAATTTTACAGGTCGATGTTGGATGATGTAGATCGGCTCGACCGATTGATCACGCAACTGCTTGATGTGGCTCGTTTGCAACAGGACTCCAATGAACCCGAGTTGGAGGCTTGGGTATCGCTGGATGTGACAGTCGAGCAGATCACAACCAATTTGACTATGCAGCACCATATGGAACGGAGCTCGGTCAGCATCACTTGTCCTGAATGCGATGTTTGGGCGAGGCGAGTGGATATCGAGATTTTGCTCCGCAACTTGATTGACAACGCGCTCAAGTATGCGGGTAAGCCGCCTGTGGTTCGCGTTGACGTAAGATTTGACGACTCCAAATCCCGTGCGATCATCGCAGTATCGGACAATGGCGAGGGAATTCCTCGCCATCTGCGCCGGAGGATCTTTCGCCGGTTCTATCGTATCGGCGACGAACTTGAGAGAACCAAACCAGGCACCGGTTTGGGACTTTTTCTGGTACGATCGATCGTGCGACGGTTGAGGGGTTCCATCCATGTGGTCGACTTGCCCAAGAATTCGGGCTCGCAATTTGAGCTGTTGTTACCTCAATGCAGGCTTCGCAGCGATACCCTCGACAGGTATCCTGCCGTCCCAGAATCTTAGTGTCCCTTAATTCAGTCAGCATGCGTGCTCGCAAAAACATCCTCATTGTCGAAGACGAAAAGCACTTGGCCATGGGCGTCAAATACAACCTTGAAGCCGAAGGCTACAAGGTGACACTGGTCGAGGACGGACCGACTGCAATGAAACTGATTCGCTCAGATAACTATGCATTCGATTTGATGATTCTGGACTTGATGTTGCCTGGGATGAGTGGTTACGCGGTTTGCCAAACGATTCGAGATGAGCATATTCAATTGCCGATCTTGATTCTAAGTGCCCGCAGTTTGCCAGAAGATCGCGCGCGAGGATTTGATTGTGGTGCGAACCAGTATTTGCACAAGCCCTTTGATCTCGATGAGCTTTTATCGCGAGTCAAGAATCTGCTCAAGCTATATCCTCAACAGCAAAGGACAGCCGCAGTTGCCACGACTCCAAGCAAGGTGAACGAAATCACCTTTGGCAAAGCCTCGATCAACTTCGAAACGTACGAAGTAACCGTGGACACTCGCCCCGTCAAGATGACACACAAAGAGTTGCAGTTGCTTCGGTACTTTGTAGAGAATCAGGGACGGGTGATCAGTCGGCAAGAATTGTTGGCCGAGGTCTGGGACTTCAGCGGCGAAATGCAAACTCGCAGCGTGGATCAATTCATGCTTCGGTTACGAAAAATATTCGAAGTCGATCCCGGCAAGCCTAAACATTTTTTAACTCTTCGCGACGCTGGCTATCGATTCATTGCCGAACCTAGCCAGTCGCAAAGCGAAAGCCAGACACAAAGCGAAGAATTACCCACGTCGGACAAGTGAACCACCTATTCCATCCGTTTTTTGAATTCAAGACACGATGACCGAGCCGCAAGCCAAACGACGTATGGAGGAACTGACGCATCAGATTCGCGAACACGATCGCAACTACTACGTGCTTGCCGCTCCGACGATTTCGGACTTGGACTACGATCGCTTGCTTAGGGAGTTAAGCGATTTGGAATCCGAGTTTCCGCACTTGGCTGGGGATGATAGTCCGACTAAGAAGCTCGGGGATGCCCCTCTGGATGGCCTGCTGCAAGTTGCGCATCGCATCCCGATGCTGTCGATCGAAAACACCTATACCGAGCAAGAACTGCGAGACTTTTTCGTTCGAACCGAAAAGCTCCTTCCTGGCGAGTCGATCGAGTGGGTTGTGGAGCTTAAGGTCGATGGCGTTGCCGCTTCGATTCGATATGACGATGGAATGCTCGTTCAGGCGGTCACGCGCGGCAATGGGGAGGTGGGTGACGATATCACGCACAATGCACGGACCTTGAGAGGTTTGCCGCAACGATTGCTTGGCGACCATGTTCCAAAGTCGCTTGAGGTTCGCGGAGAGATCTACATGACCAATGGAGATCTCGTGGCGCTCAACGAACAGCGCGCTCAGCTTGGTGAATCCGAATTCAAGAACACTCGCAATGTCACCGCCGGTTCTATTCGATTGCTTGATTCCAAGATTTGTGCTGGGCGCCGATTGCGATTTTTTTGTCATGGGATAGGTTTTTGTGACGGTATCGCCGCACGGGACCACATGACATTCCTGTCCCGAGTTCGCGAACTCGGAATTCCGACCACTCCCAACGTGTCTTGCTTCGCCCAAAAAGAGGCGGCTATCGAGTACTGCAATCGTTTGGTTGAGAACCTGCATGAACTCGACTTCGAAGTGGATGGGCTCGTTATCAAAGTCAACTCGATGGAACAGCGAGAGTCTCTTGGGTCGACCTCCAAGTGCCCGCGCTGGGTGATCGCTTACAAAATCGCTAAGTACGAGGCGGTCACCCAACTGTTGGAGATCAAGACCCAAATCGGGAAAACGGGAACGGTAACACCTGTGGGAGAGCTGCAACCTGTCGAGTTGGCTGGCACGACGGTGAGCCGGGCCTCGTTGCACAATATCGAAGAAATCGATCGCAAAGACATTCGAGTGGGTGATTGGGTCGTCGTGGAGAAAGCAGGCAAAATCATTCCGCATATTGTTCGCGTAGAAAAACATCGGCGCGATGGAGATCCACCGAGATTTCAATTTCCGACTCATTGCCCCGAATGCGACAGCCTGTTGGTTCGCGATGCCCAAGGTGTATACATTCGATGCGTCTCCAAACAGTGCCCGGCCCAATGGAGGCAACGCTTACGATACTTCGCGACGCGAGACTGCATGGATATCGAGGGACTCGGCGACAAGCTGGTCAACCAGCTGGTGGATAGCGAGCTCGTCAATTCCTACGGTGATCTCTATGCGCTGACCCTCGATAAACTGTTGCAGCTCGAACGCATGGGCAGGAAGTCGGCAGAGAACCTCCTGGAGGGTATCCAAGCCAGCAAAGATCGCGGGCTAACGCGAGTCTTGAATGCCATCTCGATTCGTCACGTCGGTCAACGCGTCGCGCAAATCTTGGCTCGCAAGTTTGGTCATCTCGATGCGCTCATGGCGGCCGATTTGGAAACGATCGGCAACATCAACGAGATCGGACCTATCATTGCCAAGAGTGTTTACGATTACTTTCAAAGCCAAGAAGGGGGCGAAATCGTTCGGCAACTCAAGTCGGCAGGCGTCTCGTTGGCGACCACACCCGAAGACTCGGTGAACGCATCCGGAGTCTTCGCAGCCAAGACCTTGGTAGTAACCGGATCGTTGACCAAGTATTCACGCGACGAAATCGAACGGCTGATCGAGCAACACGGAGGTCGTGCGTCGGGAAGCGTGTCGAAGAAAACCGATTATCTGGTTGCGGGCGAAGCGGCTGGCAGCAAACTTGATAAAGCTCGCAGCTTGGGAGTGCCCATTTTGACGGAAGACGAATTCGAAACGATGATTCGGACATAGGAATTAATTGGCAGTTTCGTTCGAATGAAGCGCGGTGGATGATCGATTTTTATCGCACCAATCCGTACAATGGACTGCTCAAGTGCGTCGACATGGCGAACAAATGGCGTAGTGGAGGTTGTTCAACCTCCTAGCTCGCGGGATCTTTAACCAGATCCACGACATTCAACCCCCTTGTCCAAACGGCTCGATCGCTCATTCCACCCACTCTTTTCCGATTCGCATCTATGATTGAACTGAACGACTTTGGCAAAGATTACGGCGAGTTTACTGCGGTCCAAAGTGTTAACATCAAAATCGAGGCGGGCGAGTTATTTGGGTTCATTGGCCCTAATGGTGCAGGCAAGAGCACATCCATCCGCTTTCTCGCGACCTTGCTCAAGGCTTCGCGCGGCGATGGAATGGTTAATGGATTCAGCGTCAACAAAAACCCGATGGATGTTCGACGCAGCATTGGTTACATGCCGGACGACTTTGGTGTCTACGATGGTATGAAAGTTTGGGAGTTCCTTGATTTCTTTGCGGTGGCCTACAAAATCGGCCGCTCGCAACGCAAACAAGTCATCGGAGATGTGCTTGAATTGCTGGACTTGACGCACAAACGAGATGACTACGTGAACGGGCTATCGCGCGGCATGAAACAACGATTGTGTCTCGCCAAAACCCTTGTGCATGATCCACCAGTGCTTATCCTGGACGAGCCCACCAGCGGACTCGATCCTCGCGCTCGGATCGAAGTCAAAGCGCTCCTCAAGGAGTTGCGACGGATGGGAAAAACGATCTTGATTAGCAGCCATATCCTTTCGGAATTGGCCGATTGCTGTACTTCGATCGGGATTATCGAACGAGGCCAACTGCTCATGCATGGCCCCATCGATTCCGTCTACCGCAAGATTCGGCGCAATCGAATTGTGGAGGTCAAGTTCCTGGAGAACCAAGACGTGGGAGTTTCCATATTGAGAAGCGATCCCGCCATGCGAGGCATCGATATCGAAGAAAGTCGCGTCACCGTAGAGCTGGAAACCGACGACCAAGGACTTGCTCGTTTGTTGGATCAACTGGTTCGTGGCGGCGTCAAGATGCGTTCCTTCAGCGACAAGGATCCCACTTTGGAAGACGTCTTTATGTTAGTGACCAAGGGGTTGGTTGCTTGACAAACCTTGAGACAACAGGACAACGCAGGTCGCCGCACCTAGCTCTCCACGACCTATTTCTCCTATTCCTTCTCCCGTCTTGCCTTTCACCGACACTTGATCCACCGATATCCCAAGAATGCTTGCAATGCGATTCCTGATCGCATTCTTGTGCGAGGATATTTTTGGTTTCTCGAGTTGGACTACACAGTCTAAGTTAACGATTGTCCACCCTTTTTCTCGAACACCAGACATGGCGTGTGAGAGCATATCAGCGGAATCGCGGCCCCGGTTTTCCGGTGCCGTGTTGGGAAACAACTCACCAATATCGGCCAATCCCGCGCCGCTGAGGATTGCGTCCGTGATCGCATGCAACAAGACGTCCGCGTCGGAATGACCAACAAAATGCATATCGAATTCCAATCGAACGCCACCCAAAATAAGCGGTCCGCCAGGCGCTAATCGATGCGAATCCATCCCTAGGCCAATCCGAAACCCGTTCACTACGCGACGCCCGCTGGATTGAAATACTCGGGCTCAGCCCCTTGTTTCCATTTGATGTTGCATCCGATGCTCGGGCGTTGGTCCTGACTGACACTCTGGCCCGAAAGAACCGCGTCGATCGCTCTTCGCAAATCGCTTCCGGTCAATAGGCGATCGTTTTTGGGACGAGAATCGTCAAGTTGGCCGCGATAGACCAATCGCAAGTTTGCGTCGAACAAAAAAATGTCCGGAGTGCACGCGGCTTGGTAGGCTCGGGCAACCGATTGGTCCGAATCGAATAGATATGGAAAGCGGTACCCCTGTGCAGCGGCCTCCTTCCGCATCTGTTCGGGACCGTCATCGGGATATTCCGCTGAGTCGTTGGAGCTGATCCCAACAAAGCCAACCTCCTGGCTCATGTAATGATTCGATACACGCACCAACTCGGGTGCCACATGTTTGACATACGGGCAATGGTTGCACATGAAGACAACCACGAGCGCTTTCTTATTGCGAAAATCCGATAGAGAGACCGTCTTGCCATCGATATTCGTCAGAGCAAAATCGGGTGCTTGCGTACCCAAGGGGAGCATTGTGCTTGCGGTTCGAACCATGAACTAACCTCGTTGATTGTGTAGGTCTGCATCTCTGAGGCGGACCTACTGGTTATTGAAGCGATTTTCCACTGAATGATTGGACGATCGAATCTGCGGTTGAGATGAAATAAAAACCCCGGAGCGAGTTTTCGTTGATATCGAAAACCTGCGTCTCGGAGAGACGCAGCTACGTGCGGCCCTTTCCGTCGTAGACGGCGTCCTCTGTAACTACCTTATCCATGTAGATGTCATGACTCTCCGCTGGGATCTTGTCGAACAGTTGGCATTCGAAGGACAAAGCGATAAGCGGGGCGTCCAATCTCGCATGCTGCAATAGTTTGTCATAATATCCCTTTCCATGCCCCGTGCGTCCACCCTGTCGGTCGAACGCAACTCCAGGAACCATGATCAGATCGAGATCGGTTGGTTGAAAGCGTTTGCTCTTGATCGAGCGCATTTCGGATTTTGGCTCCAGGATGCGATACATTCCGAGTTCGAGTTCGTCCATATTCTCAAGCCAGAACAATTCTAGTTCGCCGTCCACGCAGTAGGGAACGACGATCCGTTTGCCACTTTGAAGGGCTTCAGGCAGTGCTTGTCGCGTGCGCACTTCGTCGCGTACGTCCACATAAAACATGACCGTTTTCGCGGCTTGGTATTCGTCGAGCTGCATGAATCGATCGACAATACGGACGGAAACCTCGTCCTTGTTGGGCTGAGCACGGCGGTTTTCGTGAGCTTGTTTCCGAATCGCAGTCTTGAGTTCGAAAAGTTCTGAGGCGGGTGCGCCATCCATCAAGGTGGTCCTTACAGTCGTTAAATTGGAAAATATCGGTCGAACAGAGCCCGATTGGTAGCATGTTAACAGCCCAGCTTGATCCTTCCAATCGGCAATTTCAGGCCCGGATCATGGAACTGACGAGATCTGGTCGGAGTTGGTGGTTTGCAAGTGGAACTTGTGCGACAGCCCAAGTCAAATTACTCTAGAATCTTAATTGGACGAATCCCCCTTTTTCCGCCGGTCGAGCATGTTTGCACTTCTACCTCACCTTTGGGTTTTATTCATGCTCGGAATTACCGTAGCGACCATCGTCCTGGTGATCAAAAATCAGCCCAAGAAACCTCCGAAAAACAAACCGGTTGCGGGCGTTGCCGGTGCGGATTCGTTTGGGGAACCTGCGGAACCGGTTCTCGATTTTGGAGACGAGTTGACCCACATGGAGAACAAGTAGACGACAAGCCCGCAGCGCAAGCAAGTGACAGTTCCGCTTCCCTTCCGTGCGCTGCGGGCTTGTAAGAAACCGCTGTGGGCGTGTAAGAACCGCTGCGGGCGTGTTTTGTCGGATATAGCTTTATTTGTCTGTTTCGGATGCGTCCCGTTTGTCTTTTGCTCGTTGAACACGTTCTTTCTGTTTTGCGATCTCCGCATCGATCTCCGCAAGTTGTCGTTTTAACTCTTCAGGAAACTCGCTGGTTTCGGAAGAGGATTGCGTGACCTGCTTTAATAGTTTGGCTTGCGCTTCGGCGGCAGCAACGGCTTGATCCAGCGCGTTGTTGGGATTGCTCGGCGCGGAGGAGCCAAGGGACCCCAGTGAGCCAGCCATCGCCTTAATCGCATCTTCTTGGGCCTTCTTGGAAAATTCCGCCACCATCTCTTTTCGCTTTTTCTCCAAAGCATCTAGGGCTTGGACTTCCGCATTGTAAATCACGACTAGATCTGCGTGCGATTCCTTTTTTCTGATAGTGATTTCGCCTGGTTCGCAACCGCATGCGAAAACCAAAGTCGCCGTAAGAAGCAGGGTGATCGAATTGCGTTTCATGTCTTAATACTCGTGCGTTGAACTTGGGTTGTAAAAAATGAAGTTGAGCTGGATGTGTTTAGGGTTGGGCGTAGTGGATCTTGTGAAAGATCCCAGATCGCAGAGATCTTTAACAAGATCCACTGCCTTCAACTCCTCAATAAGGATTGAAGACGCACTACGACATTATTTCCGTCACCACCTTGCATTCCTCGACGCCCGTCAAGCGTGTGTTCAATCCTCGGAACTTGTATGTAAACCGACTGTGATCGATCCCCAAACAATGCAGTATCGTGGCGTGCAGATCGTGCAGGTGCACCGGTTTGTCTGCAATGTTATAGCAGAAATCATCGGTCGCACCGTATTCGATGCCACCTCGAATTCCGCCTCCCGCTAACCAAACGGTAAAGCTTCGCCCATGATGATCACGGCCCATGCCTGGGTCGCCGAGTTTGCCTTGGCTAAAGACCGTCCGGCCAAACTCGGTTGCAAACACGACCAGCGTGTCTTCCAACAGTCCCATCCGCTTGAGGTCCTTAATAAGGGCGGCGGTCGGCTGATCCGTGTCGCGGCATTGGTTGGGCAATTGTTTGGCGATCGCAATGTGTTGATCCCAGCCTCGATGATAGAGTTGAATGTAGCGAACATCCCGCTCAAGCAATCGCCTCGCTAACAAGCAATTAGCCGCGTAGCTTCCAGGTCGTAGCACTTCTGGGCCATAGGCTGCCAGCGTTTCCGCAGATTCGCCGCGAATGTCGGTCAGCTCTGGGACCGAGGTTTGCATGCGATAAGCCATCTCGTACGCATGGATACGGGAGACGGTTTCTGGATCACCTGTTTCTTGCGATTGCATTTGATTGAGGGTAGCTAGATCGTCCAAGAACTCACGTCGTTGGCCTGCATCGACGCCTGGTGGGTTTTGTAAATAGAGAACGGGGTTCGCACCTGGTCGCAATCCGACGCCTTGATGAGACGACGGCAGGAACCCGCTTCCCCACAAACGCGAAAAGATGGGCTGCCCCGGATTCTTGCCGGTTCCTTGAGATACCATCGCAATGAACGCTGGTAAGTTTTGGTTTTCGCTCCCGAGCCCATAGCTTACCCAGGCACCGATGCTGGCATAACCTGGCTGTTGGTTGCCCGTGTTCATGTAGGTGATCGCGGGATCATGATTAATGGCTTCTGTGTTAACGCTTTTGATAATGCAAATATCGTCTGCCAGTGTTTGGATATTGGGCAATAAATCGCTGATCCAGGTTCCGTGCTGTCCGCATCGCTTACCAGGTTTGAGCGGCGGAACCACCGGATATGCCGATTGACCAGAAGTCATTCCGGTGAGTCGTTGTGTTCCTTTGATGGAGGGTGGAAGCTCTTTGCCTGCGTGTTCATGCAACATGGGTTTGTCATCGAACAAGTCCACATGCGATAGGCCCCCGCTTTGAAACAGGCACACCACTCGCTTGGCTTTGGGAGCGAAATGTGGTAACCCTGGCAGTCCTCCAGTTTCCGTCCCCCTTTGGGCGCTCTTGAGCTCAGGTGCCATCAGCATTCCCAAGCCAATGGCTCCCAGGCCAACGCTGGAATGTGTCAAGAAAGTTCTGCGCAACTGGTTCTGCAAACGGGGATCGATTCGATGCATGATTAGTTCCTAGTCAATGTTTCCGATAAGTTGAGCAACAACGAAGCGACTTGACTCCAAGCAGCCAACTCGACTGGGTCCAGTTCACGCTCCACGGGGGACTCGCCGACGCTCAAATACTCGCTCGCTTTGGGCGTGTTTCGACGAAAGTGTTGCCGCTCGCGTTCGAGTCGACTCGCAAGCAACGAGCGTTCCTTTTCCCTTGGGGTGCGGCCGGTCGCTTCGAGGAATCCCCATTCGAGTCGTGCCTGCTCCTCCGCATTCAACTTGAGCATCCGAGCTCCGAATGCTCGAGCGGCCTCGACGAATTGAACGTCGTTGAGCGTAACCAGTGCCTGAAGCGGCGTCGTGGTGTTGCCCCGCGACACCGTACAGACTTCGCGATTGGGGGCGTCAAAGGCCATCATGTTGGGCGGAGGTGCAGTCCGCTTCCAATAAGTGTATAGGCTTCGGCGATACAGTTTTTCCCCGTGATCTTGAACAAAGGTTTGCGAGGTTGCCGGAGAACTCCCATAGTGACTGACTTCTCGCCAAAGATCACCCGGCGTGTAGGGATTGACGCTTGGGCCACCGATGCGAGGAACCAGCAAGCCACTGATCTTGAGCGCATTATCACGAATCAGTTCGGCGGGCAATCGAAAGCGAGCCCCGCGAGCCAGAAGCAAGTTCTGCGGATCGCGTTCCATCGCTTCTTTGGTGGCATGGGATGATTGACGATAGGTCTCGGACAAGACAATGGTTCGAATCAGATCTTTAACGTTCCACCCATGTTCAACAAAATCCACCGCCAGCCAATCCAGCAGTTCGGGATGAGTTGGCCATTCCCCTTGAGCGCCAAAGTCGGCAGGGGTTCCGACGATGCCTCGCCCAAAGAGCATTTTCCAGAACCGATTGACAGCCACGCGGGCCGTAAGGGGATTTTCATTCATCACAATCCAACGCGCGAGTCCGAAACGATCCGATGGACTTTCCTTAGGCATGGCAGGCAATGCCGCCAATGTTCCCGGCAAAACCTTGTCTCCAGGCTTCGAGTAATCGCCCCGCAGCAAAACAAACGTCTCACGCGGCTTGGCTGAGACGTCCATCACCATGGTCGTAAAGGGTTTGGTTAGGACGTCGAGTCGTTCGCGAAGATTGGCTAATTCAATGCGCGTCGAATGAAGCTCGGGCGCGTTTTCGGAACAGTATTTCCATAGGTCACGTTGCTGTGCCGGGTTTCGATCGCCATCAGGCGCTTGAAGGATGGAAAGTATGTTGGCGGGCAATTCCGTGTCGTCATCGATACCCGTAATGGCTTGCAGCTCGATCGATTTCGGTACAAGGCTTCGACCATGTCCGAAGTTGAGCTGCACCGTCAGGTGAGGAGTTTTTCTTGAATCGAGAGGTTCTTTGAATGTGGCTGTCAGTCGGACAGGGCCGGTACTCGCAGGGTCGGGCGACCATCCACTTTCATTGCGAGGATCGAGGCATCCCGACGGGCGATTGGCAAGTTCGAACGAATTGGCCGTGACGCTTTCGATCGGATGCAGCTTGAACAAATTGACTTGATCGCCAGCAACAGCATCTGCCGTGAGAGCCAATGCGGTCAACATGAACGTCCCTTTGACAGGATTCTCCTCGGGTGAGTCGGAGGCGGACGCATACTTTGGCCTCTTCTTGATTCGATCGTCAGGGCCATAGCCCCAACCACCGCCAGGTAAGTCGTCTACCGGATGGACCGTGACTCGAAGTCCCGTGATAGGGACAACGGTGTCCGGCAATAAGGATACTACGTCGATGGCGCCCAAGGCTCCAAGGTTTTCCAATCGAATTCGATTGGCAGCTTCATCGACTTCGAAGCCCGCGCCTTTGTTAGGAGTCGAGACTTTCTTGAGCTGCAATGGGATGACTTGGAAGCCTTGTCCCCGTTTGGCCAACTTGATTTGTTCTCGCCGTTCCCATGTCTCTAGCAATTTTGAATCCACAACTTCCAGCTTGTTCTCGCAAAGCGAGATCTGCTCTCGTAGTTGCGGCACTTCCTCGGTCTTGAGAACGGTATGGGCTTGAATACTAGGGCCGGGATTGACACCCGCGTTGCCGTCCAGCCCCTTATCACCGAGCGAATTAAAGAACGCAAACATCTGATAGTATTCGCGTTGTTTGATAGGGTCGAATTTATGATCGTGACACTGAGCGCATCCAAGGGTTAGTCCCAAAACCGACTCACCCAAAGTCTTCACGCGATCCGCGTTGTAGTTGACCAAGTTTTCATCGGGGATGGTTCCACCCTCGTGCGTCACCATATTGTTGCGTTGAAAGCCAGTCGCAATCTTTTGCGATTCCGTGCTATGCGGCAACAAGTCGCCAGCAATTTGTTCGACCAAAAACTGATCGTAGGGTTTGTTGTCATTCAAGGACTGAATCACCCAGTCCCGCCACAACCACATGTGCCGTCCCCCATCAATGGAGAATCCGTTAGTGTCGGCATAGCGAGCCGAGTCGAGCCATTCGAGCGCGACGCGTTCGCCAAAGTGAGGACTGGACAACAATCGATCTACCAAGCGTTCGTAGGCGCCAGGCGAATCGTCGGTAGCGAACTCTCTGGCTTCCTTCGCGCTCGGAACCAAACCAGTCAAATCGAGAGACAGGCGCCGAATAAGTGTTGCCCTGTCCGCTCGCGGAGACCGTTGGAGCCCTTGGGCTTCCAAACGTATGTCGACGAACGCATCGATCGGGTGCTTGGTATCTCCCGAGGGCAATTCAAGTTTCTTGGGGGGGATGAATGCCCAGTGCCCGGCATAGGCTGCACCTTGTTCGATCCATTTTTTGATGGTTGCCTTGTCCGAATCGCTCAGTTTCGAATGCGATTTTGCGGGTGGCATAACTTCATCGGCATCGACGCTGTTGATACGCCGCCAAAGTTCGCTCTTGCTCGCATCGTTCGGCGCGATCGCGACTTTTCCGCTGCGATCCTGGAAAGCGGATTCGGCCAAGTCTAATCGCAGGTCGGATTGGCGAGCTTTCTCATCGAAACCGTGACAGGCAAAGCAGTTTTCGCTGAGGATGGGACGTATATCGCGATTGTAGTCGAGCATTCGGTCGGCACCGTCAGAACGGACATCTAACAAAATGGCGGACGCGATGCAAGCAAATATCTTTTTGAGGTGATCATTCATGGGAATGCCGGGTTGGGAAAACGCAACGAAGGATGGACCCATTATCATACATGACTTGTTGGCAGTCGCTAGTCGCTGGGGGCAAGGTGTAAGGTGTAAGTAAGCGGTAGGGTGTAAGGTCGACTCTCAAGCGATCGAGTTGTTGAGCCGACCACCCCGCTAGTGCGTCTTGAAGGCTATCAATTGGGTAGTGCAGAGTTCTTTAACAACATCCATTACCCTCAACCCCTAAAACTAGGATTCAGACGCATTAGACTGTCCAGATTAGTTTTTTGGGTTGAGCCGCGGGCGCTAGCCGCGTTTATAGTCGCAAATCATGGTATCGCAGCTAGCGCTTGCCGCCCAAGTTAACCCCTATTATTAATCTGGACAAAGCACTAGGTTGCGATTGAGGAGCACCCGAAATTCAGAAAGTACAAATAACTGGAGATCCACAACCGGAATATGTTG